>JADDKG010000215.1 GCA_020253895.1 Rubrobacter sp. | reverse complement strand
GCCGGCCCAGCACCGCCGCGGGGCGGCCGGTCGCTGCCGCCACCCGTCCCGCTATGAGCCCGGCGAGCCCCCCTATCTCGTCGGTCACCACCACCTTGAAGTCCTGCTCCGGGTCCACCTCCTCCAGCGCCCGGGCGACGGCCCGCTCGGTCCTGCGCTGGCGCTCGGCGTTGAGCTGGTTGAGCAGGGAGGCGATCCGCAGCGCCTCGCGCCGGTCGTGGGTGAGCAGGAGATCCAGGGCCGGCCCCGGGTCCTTGAGGCGGCCGATGGAGTTGATCCTCGGGCCTATCCTCCAACCGAGATCCTCCTCGTCCACCCCGCCCCGCAGCCCGGCGACCCTCACCAGCGCCTCAAGCCCCGGACGGGCCCTGCGGGCGTCGAGGGATTTGTTGAGGTGCTTGAGTCCGGCGGAGGCCAGGACCCGGTTGTCCCCCACCAGGGGGGCGATGTCCACCACGGTCCCGACGGAGACGAGGTCCAGCATCTCTCCCAGCCACCGGCGGGCCTCAGGTCCCTCCAGCTCGCGGGCCACCGCCCAGGCCAGCTTCCAGGCCACACCGACCCCGGCGAGCGGGTCCTCCGGGTCCCAGACCTTAGGGTCGAGCACCGTGACCGCCGCCTCGGGCAGCTCCCGCGGGGGAATGTGGTGGTCGGTGATGATCACGTCCATCCCCAGGGAGGCCGCAAGGGCCACCTCGTGGCGGTTGGAGACCCCGCAGTCGGCGGTGACGAGCAGCCGGACGCCGTCGGCAAAGAGGTCGCGGACGTAGGGCTCCAGCAGGCCGTAGCCCACCTGCCGCACCGGCAGCCGGACGCAGAGGTTGTCCGTGTAACGCGAGAGCGCCAGGTAGAGCACCGCGGCCGAGGTGATCCCGTCGGTGTCGTAGTCGCCGAAGATCCCGATCCTCTCGCCCCGCCGGACAGCGGCGGCTACGCGCCGGGCGGCGACGCGCCACGGGTCCTCCTCCGGCACGGAGACGGCACCCAGGCTGGGCAAGAGAAATCCCGCTGCATCTTCCGGGAGCACCCCGCGGTTCGCCAGCACCCGGGCGCACAGCTCCTCTACCCCCGCCTCCCGGACGAGCCGGGCCACGAGGTCCCTATCCGGTTCCATCAACCGCCAGCGGGCCAGAAACGGTCCTCCCCTCTTGTAGCCGGGTGGTACGCCTGCGACGGGCCTTTCGGGAAGAATTATAGCGGGAGCCCTACACCAGCGGGCTCAGGGTGGCCAGTGCCCGCTCGGCGAACTTGGCGGGCAGCGGCCTCCGCTCCCACTCCTCAAGCGTCAGCTCCTCGGCGTTGGTCTTGTCCAGCTCGAACATCCGCTCCATCTGGGCGGCGAAGCGCCGCGAGTAGACCTCCAGGTTCACCTCGTAGTTGCCCAGCAGGCTGAAGCGGTCTATGTTCGCCGTGCCCACGGTGGACCACACACCGTCGATGGTTGCGGTCTTGGAGTGGATCATGATGTGCCGGTAGCGGAAGATCCTCACCCCGGCGGCGAGCAGCTGGTGGAAGTGCCGGCGCGAGAGCCAGTCGGCGGTGACGTGGTTGGAGCTCTCGGGCAGCAGAACCTGCACGTCCACCCCGCGCCGGGCGGCCTCCACCAGCCCGGCGCGGAGCGCCCGGTCGGGGACAAAGTAGGCGTGGGTGAGGTAGATGCGCTTTGTGGCCCGGTCTATGGCCTCCAGGTACATCCCCCGGATGGGGAAGATCCTGAGGTAGGGATCGTTGCGGTGCAGCACGAGGTTGGCGTTCCAGGCCCGCTCCCCCTTGGGCTCTATGGGCGGAAGATCTGGTGTCCGGTGGGCGTTCCAGAAGTCTATAAAGGCGTTCTCCACCTCGCGCACCTCGCTGCCCCGGACGCGCAGGTGGGTGTCCCGCCAGCTCCGCTCGTAGAGCGAGCCGATGTTGTACCCTCCGATAAAGGCCACCCGACCGTCGACGGCGAGTATCTTGCGGTGATCCCGGAAGATGCCCCGCGGGTCGAGAGCCCTCGCCGGGGCGTCGAACGGCCGGAAGTGGAGGGTGTGGATCTCCTTGGGGAAGCGCTTGAAACGGGCGGGGACGACGAGGTTGGCGAAGCCGTCGAAGATCACGTACACCTCCACCCCCTGGCGGGCCTTGCGGGCGAGGGCCTCCACGAAGCGCCGCCCCACCTCGTCCCCCTTCCAGATGAAGGTCTCGAGCAGTACGCGCTCCCGGGCCCCCTCTATCTCGCGCAGCATGTCCCTGTAGAGCGGGACGCCATAGGTGTAGAGCTTGAGGGCGCCGTTGCCGTCCTCAAGCTGCACCTCCGGGAGATCCAGCCAGGGAAACCCCTCCTGCGGCTCGTGGCGGCGCTTCCTGAGCTCGGACATCCCCACCAACACCCCCACGAGCGAGGCCTGCGCGACGAGGGCGGCAAGGAGCAACCGCACCCCGAGCCGCCGGAGCCTGGCGAGCGCGCGCCGAAGAGGAGAGAGCATGCTACCGGCCGCGGCGCATCCGGGAGACAAAGGCCTTCGCCTCCTCGGAGGCGCGGCGCCGGATCTCCTCCATCTCCCCGCTCCCCACCCGCTGGCCGCCCCGCTCGAAGTACAGCACCGCGGCCCGGCCCATCGCCAGCGTCCCGGCGTAGCCTATGGCCGCCGACGCGGCCCAGCCCCCGAACGGGACGAGCTTCACCACCTGCCGGGAGAGCGCCCGGAAGCCGAACCCGGCGGCGAGCACCCCCAGAAGCTCCCGGGCCCGCTCCAGGGAGAGCTCCTCGTCGTAGGCGGCGGCGATGTGCAGGATCATGCGCCCCTGGTTCGCCGTCATCACCGGCATATCCGCCCCGGGGATAGGCAGGGCCCCGATAACGGCGTTCTGGCGGGCGTTCTTCCGGATGATCTCCTCGCAGACCGCCCGCCGGAAGACCGGATACCCCTTGGCAAGCGGCACCAGATAGTCCTCGTCCAGCGCCCCCACCACCCGGGCAACGAGCTCCTCCACCCCTTCCCCGGGCGGCGGGAGCGGGACCTCGCCGGGGTCCTCGACCGCCCTGCCCGAGAGCGCCGCCGAGCCTGTGCCGGAGACGGTCAGGATCACCTCCGCCCCCCGCATCGTACGCTGGGCGCCGAGCAGGGAGGCCAGCTCCCCCGCCCGCGGCTCCTCCCCGACGACCGCAAGCGTCGCCGAGCGGCGGGCCGCCTTGCGCGACTCCTGAAAGACCCTGTAGAGGTTCCTGAGGTTCAGCAAAACATCACCTTCCTCGCCAAAAGGGTGCCCTCCGGGCACCCATGCGATTGATTCTCCGGCCTTTTAAGATATATTACGCCCAGGCAACAGAACAGTTGCATCCGGGAGCCTTTGCAGGAGAGGGAGCCTTGCAGCCTCAAAGAGACCTGAGAGAGATAGAAGAGGTAAGGGAGCTCTTTGAAGCCGGACAGGAGGCCGGGGTCCTGGATTCCGGCGAGGTGCTGGACCTCCTGCAGGAGGTGGACCTCTCCACCGAGGAGATACAGCAGGTCTACGGCCTGCTGCGCGAGCAGGGGGTGGAGATCGTAGACTCGGGCTTTCTGCCCGAGAGGGCCGAGGAGGACGAGGACGTCCAGGTGGTGGAGGAGGTCCTGGAGGGAGACCTCAAGAGCCGCTACACCGGTGATGCGGTCCAGATGTACCTGGACGAGATCGGCAAGACCCCCCTTCTATCGAAGGCCCAGGAGGTCTATCTCGCCAGGCGCATCGAGCGCGGCGACCGGAGGGCCAAGGCCCACCTCACCCGGGCCAACCTCAGGCTGGTGGTCTCCATCGCCAAGAAGTACGCCGGTCGCGGGGTTTCGCTGCTCGACCTCATCCAGGAGGGGAACATCGGCCTGATGCGGGCGGTCGAGAAGTTCGACTACCGCAAGGGCTACAAGTTCTCCACCTACGCCACCTGGTGGATAAGGCAGGCCGTGACCCGGGCCATCGCAGACAAGGGCCGGACCATCCGGGTGCCCGTGCACATGGTGGAGAAGATAAACAAGTACTACCGGGTCCAGCGGACGCTGGCCTCCGAGTTGAACCGCGACCCCACCGACGAGGAGGTCGCCCGCGAGATGGAAATCGAGGTCGAGGAGGTGGAGAGGATCCGGCAGGTGAGCCGGCGTTCGATCTCCCTGGAGACCCCTGTCGGGGAGGATCACTCCTCGGAGCTGGGCGACTTTATCGCGGACGAGGAGTCGGAGAGCCCGCACGATCTGGCGAAGTCCTCGCTGCTCAAGGCCCGCATGCGCGAGGCCCTAAACGGGCTCCCGGAGCGCGAGCGGATGGTGCTGGAGTACCGCTTCGGGCTCACCGGCGGGCAGCCCAAGACGCTGGAGGAGGTGGGCGAACGCTTCGACGTGACCCGCGAGCGGATACGCCAGATCCAGCTGACCGCCCTGGCCAAGATAAAGAGCAGCCCGCACGCCGCAAGCCTTCGCGACCTGCTGGATTAGCCCCGGCTGGGACCGGAGTGCCGACGCTGGGCCTTCTCGTCGGGCTCGCTCCTGCCCTCCCCGCCGGGCCGGTTGGGGTTTCTCCTGACCGCCTCGCCGAAGACCCGAATCAGGATGGGGATCAGCACCACCGCCACTATGACCAGCACTATGAGCGATGCTATGGCAAAAGACACTCCGTAAGACCCTCCTTTCGGGCCCGCAAAGGGTTCCTCTTCTATCTACGGTGTACCCGCAGGCCCTGCCGCTAAACCCTGAGCAGCCGGTACAGCAGGCCCCACACTGCCCCGAAGAAGGCGTGGTCTAGCAGGGGGAGCAGGACCTTGGGGGGTGCGCTGCTTCCAGGGTGGGAGGTGCACCCCGGCGAGCGGCAGCCAGCTCGCCCAGCCCGCTCCCCACGAGAGGACGCCGAGCGCGGCACCCACGGAGGCCTCCTCAGCGGGCCCGCCGCGCAGCCGCCGGAGGGCGACAATGAACGCCCCGAGCCCCGTACCGTAGGAGAGGTGGGCGGCGGCCGCCAGGGCGCGCCGGGCCGGTTGCGGCCAGCCGTCGAGCAGCCCCAGCTCCTCCAGACGCCGGACAACCTGCTCCGGCGCCGTCTCGTGCACCAGCCCCGCCCGGCTCAGCACTCCGCGCAGCCCCGAGAGGGCCAGCGTGGCGAAGAGCCCGGCGAGCGCCCCGCGAGCAGCTCTCTTGCCCAGCTCCACCCCTTCGAGCCTCCGGCCTCGACAGACGGTGCCCGGGGCTTACCCGCAGACGGGGCTTGTTAAACCTTCCCGTCTCCCGCCAGCTCGCGGACGGCCCGCCAGAGCTGCGGATCCCGGCGGGAGATCTCCTCCTGCGAGAGGCGCTCGGTCTGCGAGGGGGAGAGAGGCTCCTCTCCCTCCCCGAGCCCAACCCGGATGTCCGGCTCTATGCCCGTGTCGCGTATGAAGTCCCCGTCCGGGGTCAGCCACTCGGCCACCCCCAGCAGGATGGCCGAGCCGTCGCTCAGCACGAACTCGGAGAGGACCGTGCCGGTCCCGAAGGTCCTCTGCCCTATGACCTTGGCCCGGCCGTTGTCCCGCAGCGCGCCGGCCAGGATCTCGGCGCTGGAGGCCGAGCCACCGTTCACCAGGACGGCGAGCGGCACCTCCGAAAGCTCCGCCTCGCCGTCGGCCCGGACCGGCTCCCGCTCTCCGGAGGCGTCCCGGCGGATGTAGACGACGCTCCCGGGCTCCAGGAAGAACCCTGCCATCTCAACCGCCTGCTCCAGCCGGCCCCCCGGGTTGTCCCGGAGGTCGAGCACGAAGCGGCGCGCCCCGTCCAGCCGGGCCTCCTCGAAGGCCGCCCGCAGCTCCCGGGCGCTGTCGTCGGAGAAGGACGAGAGGCGGATGTGGGCCACATCGGTCCCCTGCACCATCGCCCACGAGACCGCCGGGGACTCTATCTCCGCCCGCTCCAGGTAGAAGGTCTTCTCCTCCCCGTCGCGCAGCACCGTTATCTCCACCCGCGTGCCCTCCGGTCCCTTGACCCGGTCGGCGATCCGGCCGAGATCCTCCCCGTCCACGCTGCGGCCGTTCACCGCCACCAGGACGTCTC
>JADDKG010000214.1 GCA_020253895.1 Rubrobacter sp. | reverse complement strand
AGGCGCAGGATCCCGCCCCCCTCCCCGATCTCCACCGAGAGCAGCCCGTTTTGCAGGGTCACCCCCCGGCCGGAGCCCTCGGCCCGGACGGTCTGCCTGGGCTCGCCACGCCCCCGCCCGGAGGGGTGCAGCCCCACCCAACCAAGCCCCGGTACCCGGACGTCGGGGTCGTGCACGAGCAGCCCTTCTGCGACCCGCTGGGTGGGAAGAGGCCTCCCCCGGGGGTCCTCCACCCCTTCTACCGCGGGCTCCGGGAGCACCACCGAGAGCGGACGGGCGTAGAGCCCGGCGTTGGCCACGGTCCAGGACGTTCCCTGCCCGTCTTCTGCGAGGCTCCGCAGCGCCCGGTCGCGGAGCCCGCCGGCCAAGGAGACCACCCCCTCGAGCTGGCGCCGGGCCTCCTCGGAGACCTCCCGGATGGAGGAGCCCGGCAGGATATCGTGGAACTGGTTGAGGAGGAGCGTCCTCCAGAGCCCCCCGAGCTCCTCCTCCGGGTACGGGGCCCCGCCGCGCCGGGCGGCGAGCGCGCAGAAGGCCTCGGCCTCCAGCAGGCGGTGCTCGGCGCTGCGGTTGAGGTGTTTTATCTCACCCTGGGTGGTGAGCGTCCCCCGGTGCAACTCCAGGTAAAGCTCCCCAACCCACCGCGGCAGTCCCTCCTCCGGGAGGCCGGAGAAATACCCTTCCACTCGGGCCATCCGGAGGCGGGATAGAGCCGGAAACTCCTTCAGCCGGCCGTAAGCCTCGAGCATCCGCTCGCTCGGCCCTCCCCCTCCGTCGCCCCAGCCGAAGGAGAAGAGGGTCTCCGGATGATACCGCTTCCCGCGGAAGTTCCGCCAGGTGCCGTAGAGGTCGTGGGGCACCACGTCACCGTTGTAGTCGATGCCGGGGTTGTCGAAGGAGTGGGCAACCACCCGGCTGCCGTCGATCCCCTCCCACAGGAAGAGGTCGTGGGGGAAGCGGTTGTTCTCGTTCCAGTTGAGCTTGTAGGTAAAAAATCCCGTGATACCCGCCCCGCGCAGCAGCTGCGGTATACCCGGGGAGAAGCCGAAGGAGTCCGGGAGCCAGGCCACCGGGCACCTCCTGCCGAACCTCCGCTCGAAGTACCGCTGGCCGTAGAGGAGCTGGCGGACGAAGGACTCCCCAGAGGGGATCTGGCAGTCCGGCTCGGTCCAGGAGCCCCCGACCGGCTCCCACCTGCCCTCGCGGACCCGCTCCCGCACCCGGGAGAAGAGCTCCGGGTCGTCCTCCTCCACCCAGGCGTACATCTGGGCCGAGGACTGGTTGAAGACGAACTCCTCGTAGCGGTCCATGAGCCCGAGCACACTGGCGAAGGTACGTCGCGCCTTGCGCCGGGACTCCTCCAGCGGCCACAGCCACGCCAGGTCCAGGTGCGCGTGCCCGGTGAGGGCCACCCTGCCCGCGGGCGGATGCTCCTCCCGGAGAGCAGCCAGCCTCTCCGACACCGCCCGGCGGGCCTCCCGCACCGCCGCCCGGGCCTCCTCCGGCAGCGGCCCCAGAGGCTGTGCGGGGGAGGGCAGGCTCCAGGGCTCCGGGCCGCGTCCCAGGTCGGTGACCTTCTCCGCGTAGGGTCCGGGGAGCGAGCGCGCGCTCTCCCCCAGAGGGTCCCTGTAGCCGAGCAGGTGCCGGGCGACCACCGTCCCGGTGTGGGTCGGCCAGCTCCTCCCGAGGACGGAGGAGGCCTCCTGCAGGGCGTCGAGCAGGTGTGGCACCGCGTCGTGGTCCCCGAGCGCCAGGCAGGCCTCGGCGATCACCGCCAGGTCCAGCTCCAGCCCCCGCACCTCCACCTCGGGGACCACCAGCGCCGCCCTCGTCAGGCGGGGCTCGGAGACGTGCGAGCCGAAGAGCCCCTTGGAGACCACCTCGGTCTCCACCCCGATCCTCTCGCCTCCCCGGGCCTTCCCGGTCACCGGGAAGGAGCGGTGGAACGGGTTGAGCCCGCCGGTCGCCCCGCTGGAGATCCGGACAAAGCCCTCGCCCCCGAGCCAGAGCTCGAGCTCGACCGGCATCCCGGCCCACTCCTCCGGGATCTCCGCCTCCGCCCGCAGGAGGACGGGGGTCTCTACCCGCGGCCAGCGGTCGCCGAGCGAGATCTCCTGCACCTCCCCCCCGGCCGAGAACCGCCAACGCTCTACCGGGCTCTCCAGCGCGTTGCGCCAGAGCCTGAGGTCCTCTATGCGGCGGACGTAGCGCTCGAGCCTGCGCCTGTCGCGGTCGTCCATGGGCCTCCTTTCCGTGCGTCGCGGGAAAAGGCGGGTCTCTCAAGAAAGACTCCCGGCAGGGAAAAGGGTACACGATCGCCGCCCGGTGCCGAGGAGAAGACCGTGGCCCCCTCCTCGCGCCGGGCTTATACTGGGGCCGGGAAGCGCGAGAAGGAGGAGGCCCGCAGGCATGGATGATAAGGTCTACCGCACGGAGCTGACGCCGGTCCATTTCTTGCGGCGCAGCGCCTTCATGTTCCCGCAGAAGACCGCCGTGGTCCACGGCGGGAGGCGCTACACCTACCGGGAGCTGGAGGAGCGGGTCCACAGGCTCGCCTCCGGCCTGAGGGAGGCGGGCCTGCGCAAGGGCGACCGGGTGGCCTTTATCTGCCCCAACATCCCGCCGCTGCTAGAGGCGCACTTCGCGGTGCCCGCCGCCGGTGGCGTGCTCGTTGCAATCAACACCCGCCTGAGCGCCGAGGAGGTAGGCTACATCCTGGAGCACTCCGGGGCCCGGTTCGTCTTTGCCGACGCCTCCCTGGAGCACCTGGCGGAGGGGGCGGAGGCGGAGAGGATCCGGGTGGAGGACACGGGGGAACGTGGCGACCCCTACGAGGACTTCCTCTCTGCCGCCCCGGCTGAGCCGCCGGAGAGCGTGCTCGAGGACGAGGAGGAGATCATCTCCCTCAACTACACCTCCGGGACCACCGGCAGGCCCAAGGGGGTTATGTACACCCACCGGGGGGCCTACATCTGCGCCCTGGGCAACGTCATCGAGGCCGGGATGGGCTACGAGACCCGCTACCTGTGGACCCTCCCCATGTTCCACTGCAACGGGTGGACCTACCCCTGGGCGGTGACCGCGGTGGCCGGGACCCACGTGTGCCTGCGGCGGGTGGAGCCAGGCCGGATCTGGGAGCTCTTCGAGCGGGAGGGGATCACCCACTACTGCGCCGCCCCCACCGTGCAGGTCGGGATAATAAACGACGGGGCGGCCCACCCGCTCGAGCGTCCGGTGCGGGCGATGATCGCCGGGGCCCCGCCCTCCCCCACCCTGATCGAGGGCCTCAGCAGCCTCAACATAGACCCGGTGCACATCTACGGGCTCACCGAGACCTACGGCCCCATAACCACCTGCGCCCCCCGCCGGGAGTGGGAGGAGCTGCCGCCGGAGGAGCGGGCCCGCCTGCTCGCCCGCCAGGGTAACGCCTACGTCACCGCCGACCTGGTGCGGGTGGTGGACGACGAGATGCGGGACGTGCCCCGCGACGGGGAGACGGTGGGCGAGATCGTGATGCGGGGCAACATGGTGATGAAGGGGTACTTCCGGAACGAGGAGGCCACCCGGGAGGCTTTCAAGGGCGGGTGGTTCCACTCCGGGGACGTGGCCGTCTGGCACCCCGACGGCTACGTGGAGATCCGGGACCGCCGCAAGGACATCATCATCTCCGGCGGGGAGAACATCTCCACCATCGAGGTGGAGCAGGCGGTGGTAAGCCACCCGGCGGTGCTGGAGGCCGCCGTGGTCGCCGTCCCCGACGAGAAGTGGGGCGAGCGCCCGAAGGCGTTCGTGACGCTCAAGAAGGGCCAGACGGCCACGGAGGAAGAGATCATCGAGCACTGCAAGCAGAAGATAGCCCGCTTCAAGGCGCCCTCTGCGGTGGAGTTCGTGGAGGAGCTGCCGAAGACCTCTACCGGCAAGGTGCAGAAGTTCGTCCTGCGCGAGAGGGAGTGGGCCGGGCAGGAGAAGAGGGTGCACTGAGGGATGACCACCCTCCACGTGCTGAAGGTGTTCGCCGGGGAGGACGGCGCGGGCGGCAACCCGCTCGGGGTGTTCCTGGAGGGCTCCGGGATAGCGGAGGGGAGCAGGCAGGCCGCCGCGTCCGACCTCGGCTTCTCCGAGACGGTCTTCGTGGAGGATGTTCGGCGGGGTGCGGTGCGCATCTTCACCCCGGTCACCGAGTTGCCGTTCGCCGGGCACCCGCT
>JADDKG010000213.1 GCA_020253895.1 Rubrobacter sp. | reverse complement strand
CTCGAGGGGATAGAGTGGATGATCGGGGTGGCAGCGGCGGTGGCGTTCATGCTCTTCGGCTGGTGGTACGCCCGCCGGGTCCGGAGGCGGGAGGCCTCCCCGCGGGTCAGGTAGCGCCCCCGCTAGAGCTCGCGGGCGCCGGGAGAGGGGGCCACCGCGTAGCCCGCCCGGCGGGCCGCCTCCTCTATCCTCGCGAGCTCCTCCCTGCCCCCCTCGTAGGAGACGGCGATGAGGCCGCGCTCCCGGTCCACGCTGACCAGCCTCACGCACCCGAGCCGCCGCAGGGCGCGCTCGAGCCGCTCCCCGCCGCCCCTCCTGCCGGGCTCCTCTAGCGTCAGCGTCACATCAGGCATCCGCTACTCCTCCTCCTGGTACTCCCTGGGGCGGACGCTCAGCGAGAGCTCCTTCCCCCGGCGCAGAACCCGGATCCGGACGTCGCGCCCGATCACCGACCCGTCCAGGAGGCTCAGCAGGTCGTCGATGTTGCGCACGGGCCGGTCCTCGAAGCCGACGATCACATCCCCCGGCCTCAGCCCGGCCCGCTCGGCCGGGCTGTTGGGGCTGACCCTCTCCACCCGGGCTCCGCCCCCGGCAGGCTCCGGCTCCCGGCCGGGCTGGCTATGGACCATCACGCCCAGGTAGGCCCGCCGGACCCGGCCCTCGGTGACCAGCGAGAAGACCACCCGCCGGAAGGTGGCCGAGACCGGTATCGCAAAGCCTATCCCCTGGGCGCCGCCGATGATCGCCGTGTTGATCCCGACCACCCTCCCTCCGGCATCGGCCAGCGGCCCGCCGGAGTTGCCCGGGTTTATGGCCGCGTCGGTCTGGATGACGTTCTCGATCAGGCGCCCTGCCTGGCTCCTGATGGAGCGCCCCAGCGCGCTCACCACCCCCGCGGTGACCGTGCTCTGGAACCCCAACGGGCTCCCGATGGCCACCACCAGCTGGCCCACCACCAGGTTCCCGGCGTCGCCAAGCTCGGCCACCACGGGCTCCTCGTCGGGGGAGAAGCGGACCACGGCCAGGTCGCTCGGCGGGTCGAAACCCAGCACCTCGGCGCGCGCCGTCCCGCCGCCGGACTGGATGACCGAGAGCTCTCTCGTCCTCCCCCGCATACGGATGCCCTGGACCACGTGGCTGTTGGTGACGGCGGTGGCCGCTCCGCCTTCCACCCCCAGGATCACGGCGCTCCCCGCTCCCCGGCCGCCGGGGACCCCCAGGGCCACCACGGCGGGCTCGAGCCTCCGGGCGACCTCCCGCACGGTGCGCGAGTAGGGGTCGAGCTCTCCGGGACCAACCCGCGAGCTCGCCGAGAGGTTCTCGAAGATCTCCATGCCCAAGTTTTACCGCATCCTTTGGTGGAGGAGACGAGCCCGGGCGGGCTTGATCCCGGCCTCCCGCGGATGGTATACGGGGGTGGCCCGCCGGCAGCGAGACAGGGAGGTGGCCAGGGCTTTGAGCATCGTCGCGGCGCTTACGCGGGCCTCCGGCCCCGGCCGCCCCGCGGTCTTGGCCCCGACGGCCCGCCTCTCCAACGCACCCGTCCTCGGGGCCCCAGGAGAGGCCGTGGCACCCGCTTCTTCCGCGCCTCTTATGAGGCGCGCGTCCTCGGGCGGAGAGAGAAACCCCCTTGCGACGCGGGCGGCTACCGGCTGCCCGGGAGCCGTGCCGGGCGCACCCTCCCCGGCAGCTTTCTCGGATGCCGGGAGGTGCGGGGGAGCTCGCCCCCTCCCTCGTCGAGGAGGTCCCCGTTACAGGAAGGCCGCCCAGGAAGGGGGTGCCGGCACGGCCGTAGTCTGGGCCGGGGAGGGCGTGGACCCGGTGCGCGAGATGCTCCCCGCGGCGGAGATCCTAAGATACATGGGCGGGGAGGCCGCAGAGCGCCTGCGGGAAGCCGCCCGGACCTTTGAAAGAGGAGGAGTAGGATGATGGACGACACCCTGTTGGGGCAGAGCGGAGCCGGGGAGGTGAAAAGCCGCCCTGAGACCACCTTCCGGGCCGCCGTGGTGCAGGCCGCGCCGGTGGCCTTCGACCTCGAGGCCACCCTCGAGAAGGCAGGGCGCCTCGTGGGGGAGGCCGCGGCAACCGGGGCAGAGCTCGTGGTCTTCCCCGAGGCGTTCTTCGGCGGGTACCCCCGCGGGATCACCTTCGGCGCCGCGGTGGGCTCGCGCACCCCCGAGGGACGCGAGTGGTTCCGGCGCTACTGGGCCTCCTCGGTGGACGTGCCCGGCCCGGCCGTGGAGAGGATCGGGGCGATGACCCGCAGGCACCGCATCCACCTCGTCGCCGGGGTCATAGAGCGCGACGGTGGCACCCTCTACTGCTGCGTGCTCTTCTTCGGGCCCGACGGCTCCCTGCTCGGCAAGCACCGCAAGCTCATGCCCACCGCCGCCGAGCGTCTGGTGTGGGGCTTTGGCGACGGCTCGACGATGCCGGTCCTGGAGACCTCCATAGGGAGGATCGGGGCGGTCATCTGCTGGGAGAACTACATGCCGCTCATGCGCATGGCGATGTACTCCAAGGGGGTGCAGCTCTACTGCGCCCCCACCGCCGACGCGCGGGACACCTGGATCTCGACGATGCGCCACGTGGCCTGCGAGGGGCGCTGCTTTGTGCTCTCTGCCAACCAGTTCGCCCGCCGCCGCGACTACCCCGCCGACTACCCCATAGACGAGGACGACCCGGAGGCCGTGCTCTGCCGGGGTGGCTCGGTGATCGTCTCGCCGCTCGGGGAGCTCCTCGCCGGGCCGGCCTTCGGGGAGGAGACCATCCTCTCGGCAGAGATAGACCTCGATGAGATAGCCCGCGGCAAGTACGACTTCGACGTGGTCGGCCACTACTCCCGCCCGGACGTCTTCCGGCTCTACGTCGACGAGAGCCCGAAGCCGCCCGTCACCCGCGGCTAATATAATCCGGGCCGTGTACGGGAGCCTGCCAGCCGGCCTGCGTCTCTCTGCGGCCATCCTCTCCGCCCGCGCGGCGGCCCTCGCCAGCCGCGCGCTCCGCAGGGGGGGTGGCTCCACCGTTCCCGGCGTCGTCGCCCGCCGGGTGGACCCGGGCGTCCTGCGCGCCCTCTCGGGGCGGCTGCCGCGCGGGGCGGCGGCGATAACCGGAACCAACGGCAAGACCACCACCGCCCGGATGGTGGGCGCCATCCTGCGCGAGGCCGGTATCCGGACCGTCAGCAACTTCACCGGGGCGAACCTGGTGACCGGGGTGACCGCGGCGCTCGTGGCGGACTCCGACCTTGCCGGGAGGCCCTCCGCCGAGATGGGCATCTTCGAGGTGGACGAGGCGAGCGTCCCGAGGGTCGCCTCCGAGGCCGGGCTGCGCCTGCTCGCGGTCCTGAACCTCTTCCGGGACCAGCTCGACCGCTACGGCGAGCTGGCCTACACCGCGAAGGTGATAGCCTCCTCCTTCAGCCATCTTCCTCCCGGGGGGAGGGTGATCCTGAACGCCGACGACCCGCTGGTGGCGAGCCTCGGTCGCTCGGCCCCGGGGTGCGTCTGCTACGGGGTGGACGAGCCCTCCCTGGACACCGGACGGCTGCAGCACGTGGCGGACTCCAAGGACTGCCCCCTCTGCGGGACCCCGCTCTCCTACTCGGCGGTGTACATGGGCCACGTCGGCGTCTACCGGTGCGGCCGCTGCGGCTTCGGGCGGCCGGAGCCCGCCTACCGGGCGCGCCGGGTGCGTCTGCAGGGGGTCCGCGGCGCGGCGTTCGTCCTCTCCTGCCCCGGCGGGGAGGCGGAGGTGCGCCTCCGCCTCCCCGGCCTCTACAACGTGTACAACGCCCTGGCCGCCGCCGCGGTCGCCGGGGAGGCCGGCATCGGGACCGGGCACATCGTCCGGGGGCTCGAGTCCTTCGGCGGGGCCTTCGGGCGGGTCGAGAGGGTCCGGGCCGGGGAGAAGGAGGTCTTCCTGCTCCTCATAAAGAACCCCGTGGGGTTCAACGAGATCCTGCGCACCTTCATCGCAGGGGGCGACGCCCGGCACGTGCTCATCGCCATAAACGACAACGACGCCGACGGCCGGGACGTCTCCTGGCTCTGGGACGTGGACCTGGAGATGCTCGCCGAGGCCCGGGCCAGGGGGCTCCTACCCGGGATGGAGCCGATCATGACCGGCGGCACCCGGGCCGAGGACATGGCCGTGCGGCTGAAGTACGCCGGGCTCCCGGTGGGCGAGGTCGTCCCGGGCTGCGGGGCGGCGCTGCGGAAGGCGCTCGCCGCCACCCCGCCCGGCGAGACGCTCTACGTCCTGCCGACCTACACCGCGATGCTGGAGATAAGGCGCTCCCTGAGCGAGATGGGCTACACCCACCCTTTCTGGGAGGATAGGTGAGCGGGCTAGCGCCCCGTCTACCGGCGTCCGGACGCTTCTACATTCCGGGCAGGCCGGCGAACGCGTCCTGCAGGACGCCTAGGATGACGCGGAGTGCAACGGAGCTGATCGCTAGCGCCCAGCCGAGCAGGGCGATCCTGCCCATCAGCCACCTTCCGGGCGATCCCCTCTTCAGGAGGAACGTCGCCGGGGTGCCGATCAGGAGCAGGGGGAGGCCGAGGGAGATCGGAAGAGCG
>JADDKG010000212.1 GCA_020253895.1 Rubrobacter sp. | reverse complement strand
GGCGGGGTCGTAGGCCATCCCGCCGGGGTAACGAGCGTCAAGGACCTGTACTACCTGGCGAACGGCTCTACCGAAGAGGCTCTTCGCGACATCTCCGAGGCCGGCTACGAGGGCTTCGAGCTCTTCGACGGTAACCTCGTGCAGTACGCCGAGCGCGAGAGCGAGCTCAACGACCTCATGGACGGGCTCGGTCTGTGGATGGTCGGCGTGTACTCGGGCGCGAACTTCATCTACCCGGAGATACTCGAGGACGAGCTGAGCAGGATCGAGACCGCGGCGCGGCTCGCGGCCCGGCACGGGGCCGAACACCTCGTCGTCGGCGGCGGAGCGGTGCGTGCCGCCGGTATCCGCGAGGAGGACTACCGGCTACTGGGAGAAGGTCTCGAGAGGGTGGTCGCCACCGCCGATCGGGCAGGGCTGGTCGCGAGTTACCACCCGCACCTCGGCACCTGCGTGGAATCTCCCGAGCAACTGGCGAAGACCTTCGAGTACACGGGGATCAACTTCTGCCCGGATACCGCTCACCTAGAGGCGGGCGGCGGGGACCCGGCCGAGCTGATCGGCACCTACGGCGACCGCGTCAAGTACGTGCACCTCAAAGACTACGCCGATGGCGATTTCCTGCCTCTGGGACGGGGAGGGCTAGATTTTACCCGGGTCATGCGTGCGCTAGACGGCATCGGATACGACGGTTGGATCGCCGTCGAGCTCGACGCCTACGAGGGGGCTCCGAAGGAGGCGGCCCAAATCAGCAAGCGGTTCCTCGACGGGGCGACTACCTGAAAGCACGAATAGGAGACGGAGGGAGAAGGTAAGGGAGGCGGCAAGCACCGAGTTCTGCGGCAGCTTCACGGGCCCCGCAAGAGAGTTCGACGAGAGCATCTACGCAACGGTTTAGGGCGCGGCATTTTTCGCACGGAGGAGAAGAAAGTGGGCAAAGGCAAAGGATACATGGTCGGGGCACTGATCCTCGCTATCGGGATGGTGCTGTCGGCATGCGCCGGCTCGGGCTCCGGAGGGAGCCAGGGGGGCGGCGAGCAGCTGCCGAAGGCGCAGAAGGCGCTGGAGGACCTGGAAGGGAAGGTCCTTAGCACCGGCCCCAACGGTGAAGAGCCTACGCCGGCCGAGGAGGTGCGGCTGACCGACGAGGAGCTGCAGAAGATAAAGGGGATGGACGCGACGGCGGCCATCGTGATGCACTACGGCGGCGACGACTGGAGCCGGGCGCAGATCAACGGCCTCAGGACCCGGTTCGAGGAGATGGGCATCGAGGTCATCGCCACCACGGACGCGGACTTCGACCCCGGCAAGCAGGTCTCGGACATAGAGACCGTGCTGGCCAAAGATCCGGACATCATCGTGTCGATCCCGACCGACACCGTTGCGACCGCCGACGCCTACAGGAAGGCGGCGGAGCAGGGCGTGGAGATCGTCTTCATGGACAACGTCCCGAAGGGCTTCGAGCCGGGCAAGGACTACACCAGCGTCGTGTCGGCGGACAACTACGGGAACGGGGTGGCCTCGGCCCACCTGCTGGCCTCGGCCCTGGGCGGCGAGGGCAAGGTTGGCGCCATCTTCCACGCGGCGGACTTCTTCGTCACGCAGCAGCGGTACGAGGGCTTCCAGAAGACCATGAAGGAAGAGTACCCGGACATCGAGATCGTCGCGGACCAGGGCATCGCCGGCCCCGATTTCGCGAGCCAGGCGGAGGAGGCCGCCTCCGCGATGCTTACCGCCAACGCGGATCTCAAGGGCATCTGGGCCGTGTGGGACGTGCCGGCGGAGGGCGTCCTTGCCGCGGCGCGGACCGCCGGCCGCAACGACCTGAGCGTCACCACGATAGACCTGGGCACCACCGTGGCGATAGAGCTGGCTTCCGGGGGGATGATCAAGGGGGTGGGCGCCCAGCGGCCCTATGACCAGGGCGTCACCGAGGCCAACCTCGCCGGGTACGCGCTCCTGGACAAGGAGGCGCCGCCCTACGTGGCGGTCCCCGTCCTGCCCGTGACCCAGGAGAACGTACTGGAAGCCTGGCGGGAGGCGTACAACCAAGAGCCGCCGGAGCAGGTCAGGGAAGCCGCCGCCGAGTAGACGAGGGCGAAGGGGCGGCCGACCGTCTCGGCCGCCCCTGGTGGCACCGCAGAACGAAGGGAAGAGCCTTGACGGCGAGTCGAGAAGAAGGGGTAGCGGTAGAGCTCAAGGGGATCGTCAAGTCGTTCGGCGGCAACGCCGTGCTGCACGGCGTTGATTTCGAGCTCTGTAAGGGCGAGGTCCACGCGCTGATGGGCGGTAACGGCGCCGGCAAATCGACCTTGATGAAGATCCTGGAGGGCGTCCACGCGCCGGATGCGGGGGAGGTGAGGGTCAACGGCGAGCCGGTCGAGATCCGCTCGCCCCAGGAGGCGCAGGAGAAGGGGATCGCGATGATCTTCCAGGAGTTCAGCCTGATCCCCACCCTCAGCGTGGCGGAGAACATCTTTCTGAACAGCGAGCCGCGGGGCAAGGGAGGACTCCTGGACGACGGCGAGAGCAGGCGCCGCACCCGAGAGCTGTTCGCCGAGATGGGCGAGGACATAGACCCCGGCGCCATCGTGGGCAACCTGCCCACCGGGTACTGGCAACTCACCGAGATCGCAAAGGCGCTCTCGCGGGAGG
>JADDKG010000211.1 GCA_020253895.1 Rubrobacter sp. | reverse complement strand
GGTGGACAACCGGGCCAAGATGAACAGGGTGCTCCCCAAGAGCAGGCGCTACGGGGTAAGTGTCCTGAGCGATGAGCAGGAGGATCTCTCCCAACACTTCGCCGGAAGGCCTAAAGAAGGTCTTGAGGTTCCCTTCGTCTGGCGGAACGGGATGCCGCTGCTGGAGGGTGCCCTAGCGCACCTGGTCTGCAGGGTGGTAGACATCCATCCCGCCGGGGACCATACGCTGTACATCGGGCAGGTCGAGTACCTGGACTACACGAATGGGGACCCGCTGCTCTTCTACACGGGAACTTACCGGTGCCTGGAAGTGCAGCTCTGGGATCACAGTTACATCTGGTAGCGGTCCCCGTCAACCATCCGCGAGAAAATCCAAAGCGACGTGAGGAGGAACCTTTGCAGCAGAGCACGGAGTCGAGGGTCGAGACCGGCACTTACGGTACTTATCTCTACCGCTCGGGTGAGGGAAACCCCGAGACGATACTCTTCCTGCACGGCTCCGGACCCGGCGTGACGGCGTGGTCCAACTGGCAGTTCGCGCTGCCGGAGCTTGGGGAGCGCTACGACTGCCTGGCCCCTGACCTGGTCGGCTTCGGCCGCAGCGAGCACCCGGAGGACCCTCCTGGGAAGATGGACGCCTGGATGGACGTCTGGGTGGGCCAGAGCATCGGTCTACTGGACAAACTAGGCGTCGAGCGTGCGCACCTGGTCGGCAACTCGATGGGCGGCGCCGTGTCCCTGCACCTGATGCACCGCCATCCGGAGCGCTTCGAGCGTGCTGTACTCATGGGGCCGGTGGGACCCCCGCACGAGATCACGCACCGCCTGGACAGCATCTGGGGCTTCTACGAGAAGCCCACTGCTGAACACATGAAGGAACTAATAAACTGGTTTGCTTACGATCCCAAAGCGGCGGTAGGCGAAGACCTGGACAAGATCGCACGGATGCGCCTGGAGGCTGCGATGCAGCCAGAGGTCCGGCGCAGCTACGAGGCCATGTTCCCACCGCCCCGCCAGCGGCATCTGGACGCTCTGGTGCTCCCGGAGGAGGCATATGGGAGGATGGAGAAGCCGGTCCTCCTGATCCACGGCCGCGACGACCACATAGTCCCGCTGCAGACGAGCCTATACCTGCTGGAGCGCCTGCCCCGCGTCCAGCTGCATATATTCGGCCAATGCAGCCACTGGACCATGATCGAGTACAGAGACGCCTTCAACCGCCTGCTGGCGGACTTCTTCGGGAGGGAGCTGTAGGAGTTGTCGGAGACTACGAAGGTCGAGGGCCTTGCGCGGCGCCTGCTTGCGGCCGAGCGCGCCCGCACCCCGATAGATCCCCTCACCGACGAGCACCCGGACCTCACCCTCCGGGACGCCTACCGGATCCAGGAGGCCGCTCTGGAGGAGAGGGGCGAGCCCTGCGTCGGCTACAAGCTCGGGTTCACCAGCGAGGCGATGCGCCGTCAGATGGGCATCCCCGGCCCGAACTACGGGCGGCTCACCCGCTCCATGCCGGTGGATGCGGACTCCGGCCCGATCCCGCTCTCGGAGCTCATACACCCCCGCGTCGAGCCGGAGGTTGCTCTGCTGGTCGAGAGAGACCTCGCCGGTCCCGGCCTGACCCGCGCAGAGATCCACCTGGCGGTCCGGCTGGCCTTCGCCGCCCTGGAGGTGGTGGACTCCCGCTTCCGGGACTACCGCTTCCGCCTGGAGGACAACACCGCGGACAACAGCTCCGCCGCCCGACTCGTGCTCGGGGCTCCCGTCGATCTCTCCTCGGCCCCAGACCTGCGCCTCGTGGGCGCGCTGCTGTGGAAGGACGGCCACGTGCTCGACAGCGGGGTCGGGGCCAATGCCATGGGAGATCCCCTCTCCGCGGTCGTCTGGCTGGCGAACCGCCTGGGAGAGTGGGGAAGGGCTCTCGAAGAGGGGAGCATAGTGCTGACCGGGGGGCTGACGCGGGCGCATCCGGTCGGGGAGGGAGGTACCTTCGTGGCCGAGTTCGGCGGGCTTGGGGCAGTCAGGGCACACTTTGGAGAGGAAGGGCAGCATGCTGGTCATAAAGCTGACCATGATGGAGGGGCGCACACCAGAGCAGAAAGAGGCCCTGATCCAGCGCCTCTCCGAAGCCGCCGCCGGAGAGCTGGGCTACCCACCGGAGGAGATCCGCATGGTCATCTATGAGGTGTCCAGGCAAGAGTGGGGGATGGGAGGGAAGTCGGTGGCGAGAAGGGAGAGCGAGTCAGGATGAATATAAGCGAAGATGCCGGCGCTCTGCTGGAGCGCGTGCGCCGGGCGCGGGAGGAGCGTCGCACCGTCCGGAGGGCCGGCGCGGAGGTGGGGCTCGATGCCGCCTACGAGATACAGGCCGCCCTCGGGGAGGGGCGGGAGATCAAAGGGTACAAGCTCGGCCTCATCAGCGCGGCCAAACAGGAACAGATGGGGATCGACTCCCCGATCTACGGCCGGGTCTACCCGGAGATGCTCCTGGAGAGTCCCGTGAAGCTCTCCGGCTTCATCCAGCCGCGCTTGGAGCCTGAGCTGGCCGTCGTGCTGGGCGGAGACCTGCCTCCCGGTGCCGCGCCCGGCGCGGCGTCGCTCGCGGTGGGTGGGTTGTTTCTGGCGATAGACTTCCTGGACAGCATCTGGGAGGGGTACAGGTTCAGCATCTCCGACGTGGTGGCGGACAACACCTCCGGCGGCGGGTTCCTGCTCGGGGAGAGGCTGCTCGACGTTCCGCTCGAAGGAAAGCTGAGCCTCTACCTGAACGGCGAGCTTCTGACCGAGGGGCCGCTGGAGGCTCTGGGGAAAGTGGATGAGCGCCTTGTCTGGCTGGCGGGGGAGGTCGGCGGGCTCAAGGCGGGACAGGTGGTGTTTTTGGGCTCGCCGGCGGCGGCCCTCGAGACCCGTCCGGGGACGCTGGAGCTGCGGGGTCCGGAAGGGAGCGCCCTGATCGCAAGGATCGAGGAGTAGAGGATGCAGAAACCCTGGTTCGAGGTGGAGCACTACATAGACGGAGAGTTCGTAAAGGGGGGAAACCGCTTCGAGGTCTTCTATCCGGCCACGAACGAGGCCATCGGGACCGCGCCCGAAGGTGGGGAGGCCGAGGTGGACGCGGCGGTAGCGGTGGCGCGGAGGGCGTTCGGGAAGTGGGGCCGCACCCCGGCGGCCGAGCGGCGGCGCATCCTGCACGCCTTCGCCGACGGCATTCGCGCCCGCGAGGAGGAGCTGGCACGGGTGGAGAGCTGGGACGTGGGGCGTCCGATCCGGGAGAACGCCCACGGCTACATTCAGCGCGTGGCAGCCAACATCGAGTTCTTCGCGGACTTCGTGGTCACGCACGGTAGCGAGGCGTACCCGATGGACACCGGCTACGTCAACTACGTGCTGCACCGGCCGGTGGGAGTGGCGGCCCTGATCACGCCCTGGAACGTGCCCATGCTCCTGGAGACCTGGAAGATAGGACCGGCGCTCGCCTTCGGCAATACCGTTGTCTTGAAGCCCGCGGAGTTCACGCCGGTCGGGGCCTGGAAGCTGGCCCAGATAGCGCACGAGGTGGGGCTCCCGCCCGGCGTCTTCAACGTGGTGCACGGGTTCGGACCAGACTCGGCGGGAGCATTCCTGACCGGGCACCCGGACGTGGATCTCATCTCCTTCACCGGCGAGACGACGACCGGCAAGGCGATCATGAAGAACGCTGCGGACACCCTCAAGAAGCTCTCCTTCGAGATGGGCGGCAAGGGACCGAACATCATCTTCGCCGATGCCGACCTGGAGCAGGTGGTGAAGATCAGCGTGCGCTCCTCCTTCTTCAACCAGGGCGAGTTCTGCCTGGCCGGACCACGCATTCTGGTGGAACGCCCGGCCTACGAGGAGTTCGTCGAGCGTTTTGCTGAAGCGTCAAAGGGGCTGCGTCCTGGAGACCCGATGGATCCCGAGACGACTTTAGGATCGCTCATCTCGTCCGATCACCTGCAGAAGGTCCAGGGGTTCCTGGACGAGCTGCCCTCGACGCAGGCGGAGGTGGTGCTCGGCGGCGACAGACCGGAGCTCGACGAGCCCTTCGACGGCGGCAACTACCTGAACGCCACGATCGTCACCGGAGCGAAGCCTCGCGAGAGGATCTGCCAGCAGGAGGTCTTCGGCCCCGTGGTGACGGTGACGCCCTTCGATGAGGAGGAGGAAGCGGTGGAGATCGCCAACGGGGTGAGCTACGGGCTCTCCGCGGTGGTGCAGACGCGGGATTTGGGCCGGGCGGTGCGCGTGTCCGATGCGTTGGAGGCCGGGACGGTCTGGGTCAACGACTTCTTCGTGCGTGACCTGCGGGTTCCGTTCGGCGGGATGAAGCAGAGCGGCATCGGGCGCGAGGGCGGGATCTACAGCCGCGAGTTCTTTACGGAGGCCAAGAACGTATGCCTGAGCAATCGGTAGGTGTGGACATAGAGACCCTGGCCCGGCGGCTGGACGAGGCCTGGGAGAACCGTGAGCCGATCGCGCCGCTCACCGAGAGCGACGGGCTCGCGGTGGACCACTCATATGCCGTACAGAGCCGGTGGACCGAGATGAGGCTGGAGCGTGGAGAGAGGATCGTCGGTCGCAAGATTGGGCTGACCAGCCCCGCCATGCAAGAGCAGATGGGCGTCAACGAACCGGACTACGGCAGCCTGTGGGCTTCGCGCTACTTTCCCGCCACTGTCGGCAGGGTAGAAATCCCCGCCGACGTCTTCCTCCAGCCGCGGGTAGAGGGTGAGATCGCCTTCCTCATCGGCAGGCCGCTCGAAGGGACGAACGTGACCCCCCAAGAGGTGCTGGTCGCCACCGAAGCCCTGGCGGTCGCGGTCGAGGTGGTCGACAGCCGCATCGAGGACTGGCGCATAAAGCTCCCTGACACCATCGCCGACAACGCCTCGTACGGCGGATTCACCCTGGGGCCGTGGAGCCGAGCCTTGAGAGAGACCGACCTGCGGACCCTGGGCATGCTGATCCACCAGAACGGCCAACCGGTGGTCCAGGCAATAGGCGCTGCGGCGCTTGGAAGCCCCGCCCGGGCGGTGGCCTGGCTGGCGAACAAGCTCACCTCCTTCGGGGTGAGGCTGGAACCTGGAGACATCGTTCTCTCCGGCGCTTTGGGGAGGGCGACGCCTGCCCAAAAAGGTGACGTCTTCGTGCTGGAGGCCTACGGGCAGCCGCCTCTGACAGTGACCTTTGTCTGATTTCTCCAAAAGTTGCCAATCCGGGAGTAGACGCACTTATCCACGGGGGCCTATCGCCCGGTAATAAGATCGGCGCATCGTTTGCATCTGCTGCTCAAGCTGGAGCGTTGCTCCAGGCTCTCAAAGTGCGACCAGCGTACGCTAGCCGCACCTGCCGCTAAAACCGCCTTATTTCCATGCCTTATCCGTCTATGACGAACAAAGCCGTTGACCACATTGTGTTGCGGGCAAAGATATTAGTTTCAGAGAAGGGATGGGAAAGGAGAAGCCGTGTGCAACATGGCGAAGCTGAATAACTTGATGTCGCGGGGAGACTTCCTCAAGCGGTCGGCGCTCTTGAGCGCGGCGACGGTCGGGGGAGCGGTGCTTGCGGGATGCTCAGGCGAGACGGAGGAAGGGGCGGTAGCCCAACGTGAGCCCACCGAGACCAAAGGTTCGGAACCGACCCAGCCCACCAGAGTAGACGCCAGCACGAAGGTCGTGCTCCTCGGCGTGGGCGGCGGTCCGGTGGCGAAGAAGAAGCAGCACGGCATATCGCAGGCGGTCGTCGTTGACGGCAAGGTCTACCTAGTGGACTGTGGGACCGGCCTGTTCGATCAGCTCTACAAGGCCGGGCTTATTGGCAGCTTCCGGCAGACGGAGAATCTGCACAGCGTCTTCATCACCCACATGCATTCCGACCACACCGCCGACTATTTCTCGCATCTGCTCCTGGCGTGGCCCGAGCACGAGATAAACGTCTACGGTCCGGGGCGCCCCGACCAGCTGCCGCGGGAGTTCGCCAAGGCTCCCGAAGGCGGCTTCCCGGTCGTCGACCCGCTCGGCATCACGCCCGTTCCCGGCATCGAGGATATGACGAGGTTCTCTACCGCCGCCTTCGCCTACGACATCAACCTGCGCATGCGCGACGAGGGGCGCCCCCACCTCCCAGAGTACATAATCCCTCACGACATCGAGCTTCCGGAGGGAGTGGGCCGGGACTACGTCTATGAGGAAACGGAGAGAGGGGTGGTCGGCACCGCTCCCGAGATGGAGCCGTTCGTCGTGCTTCCCGAAGACGAGAACGGGGTGACCGTAAAGGCGACCCTGGTTAACCACGCGCCGGTCTTTCCCGCCTTCGCCTACCGGTTCGACACGCCGGACGGCTCGATCGTCATCTCGGGGGATACTTCCCCTTCGGAGAACCTGATCAACCTCGCACAGGGGGCCGACATACTCGTCCACGAGGTGCTTCACCAGCCGTCAATCGAGAAACTCGTGCCGGAAGACGTCCCGAACCGGGATGAACAGCTGTACCATATCTACGGCGCGCACACGGCGTCTACGGCCGTAGGTAAGGTCGCCCGGGACGCGAACGTCAAGAAGCTCGTGCTGACACACCTCGTCCCGGCGGACGAGATCGTTCCCGACGAAGTCTGGTGGGACCATGCCAAAGCCGACTTCGATGGCGAGGTGATAGTGGGGAAAGACCTCTTGGAGGTTGGCGTTGAATAAGAAGCCGACCTGATACCGCACAGGCTCATCCAGCCTTCTCGCCAAACCCGAAGAGCTTTGCGGCGTTCTCCTTGAGGATGAGGGGCCTGACCTCCTCCCGGAACCCCGCCTGCTCGAAGTCTTCGATCCACCGCTCGGGCTTTATCGCCGGGTAGTCCGAGCCGAAGAGCATCTTCCTCTTGAGGAGCGTGTTGGCGTAGTGGACGAGGTTCTCCGGGAAGTACTTGGGCGACCAGCCGGAGAGGTCTATGTAGACGTTGGGCTTGTGCAGGCACACCGAGAGCGCCTCGTCCTGCCAGGGGAAGGAGGGGTGGGCGAGGATGATCTTCATCTCCGGGAAGTCCACCGCCACGTCGTCTATGTACATCGGGTTGGAGTACTTGAGGCGCACCCCCCCGCCGCCGGGCATCCCGGTGCCCATCCCAGAGTGCCCGGTGTGGAAGAGGGCCACGAGCCCGGCCTCGGCTATCACCTCGTAGAGCGGGTAGGCCATCCGGTCGTTGGGGAAGAAGTCCTGCAGGTTGGGGTGGAACTTGAAGCCGCGCACGCCCATCTCGATGAGGCGCTTTGCCTCCTTTACCCCCATCGCACCGCGCGCCGGGTGGATGCTGGCGAAGGGGATGAGGACGTCCGGGTTCTCTTGGGCGGCAGCGAGCACCTCCTCGTTGGGGACGCGCTTCTGTCCGGTCTTTATCTCCATGTCCACGGTGAAGATCACCGCCGCCATGTTCCTCTTACGGTAGTACTCGGCGACCTCCCAGGCGTTGGGGTGCTCGGTGGAACCGAAGTACTCCTCGGCCGCCTCGGCGAAGGCGTGCTTCACGCCGGGCTCCTCGCGCGAGGTCTCGGCGTGGGTGTGCACGTCTATGGCCCTGAGCTTCTCTACGTCCATCTTCCAGCCCTCCTTCTCACGCAAAGGCCGCAATGCCGGTGATGTCGCGGCCGACTATGAGCGAGTTGATGTCGTCGGTTCCCTCGTAGGTGTAGACCGCCTCCATATCCGCCACGTGCCGTGCCACATGGTACTCGAGCAGGATGCCGTTTCCTCCCAGGATATCCCGGGCGTCCAGGCAGACCCGGCGGGCCTTTTCGGCGTTGTTCATCTTCGCCAGCGAGGCCATGGGGCCGGTCATCTTTCCCTCGTCGGCGAGCCGGGAGAGCCTGAAGCACACGAGCTGCATGGAGGTGATCTCCGCGAGCATCCCGGCGAGCTTTTTCTGCACGAGCTGGAAAGAGGCTATGGGCCTGCCGAACTGCTCCCTCTTTCGGGCATAGGCGAGGGCCGCCTCGTAGCAGGCTGTGGCGTGCCCGAGAGCGGCCCACGCCGCCCCGTAGCGCATGGCGGCGAGCACCCTGCTTGTGTCCGCGAAGGTGCGGGAGCGCTCCAGACGGTTCTCCTCCGGCACCCTGACGCCCTCCAGCACCACCTCCGCCTGCCAGGAGGAGCGCATCGCGGTCTTGCCGGTGATGACCCTGGTGCTCAGACCGGGCGTTCCCTTCTCCACGACGAAAGCCCCCATCCCTCCCCCCTCGTCCCGGGCCCAGACCAGGATCACGTCGGCGAAGGAGGCGTTCCCGATCCAACGCTTCTTCCCGTCTATGACGTACCCGCCGCCGTCGCGGCGGGCCCGGGTCTCGAGGGCCACGGCGTCGGAGCCGTGCTCGGGCTCGGTGAGGGCGAAGGCTCCCGTCTTCCTCAGCCGGGCCATCTGCGGGAGCCACCTCCGGCGCTGCTCCTCGGAGCCGAGCAGGTGTATGGCGGGCATGACCAGAGAGGAGGTCCCGCCGAAGATGGTGTGGAGCCCGCCGTCCCCCCGGGAGAGCTCCATGGTCACCAGCCCGTCGGCCACCGCGCTGAGGCCCGGGCAGCCATAGCCCTCTATGGTCCCCCCGCAGAGGTTCAGCTCCGCCAGCTTCGGGAGCAGGGAGAGGGGTGGCTCGCCCCTCTCCCAGTACCCGTTGATAACGGGCAGGACCTCGCGATCCACGAAGGCCCTCACCTTCTCGCGCACCGCACGCTCCCCGGGGGTGAGGAGATCCTCGAGGAGGTAGTAGTCGGGGACCACCGCTAAAAATCT
>JADDKG010000210.1 GCA_020253895.1 Rubrobacter sp. | reverse complement strand
CCGTCGGCGAAGACGATCCCCCCGTGGACGGCCGACTGGCGGTGGACGACGACCTGGATCCGCTCGTAGGGAACGCCGAAGAGGTGGTGGGCCTCTATAACCTCAAGGCCCTTGTTCATCATCGTCGCGGAGTCTACCGTGATCTTGGCCCCCATCCTCCAGGTGGGGTGCTTGAGGGCGTCCTCCGGCCCGACCCCGGCGAGCTCCGGGGCGTCGAGGCCGAAGAAAGGCCCCCCCGAGGCGGTCAGGAGCAGGCGGGAGATCCCCTCCCGGCGGCCCTCCAGGCACTGGAAGACCGCCGAGTGCTCCGAGTCGACCGGGATGAGGGTCCTGCCGCGGGCGAGCTCCATCACCCACTCCCCCCCGGCGACCACCGACTCCTTGTTGGCCAGCGCCAGATCGTTTCCCGCCTCCAGGGCGCTCACGGTGGCGGCAAGCCCGGCAAAGCCCACGACGGCGTTGAGCACCACGTCGGCGGGCGCGGCGGCGAGCAGGGCGGCGGACCCCGCACCCGAGAGGATCTCGGCCCCGCAGCCCGCAAGCTCCGCCGCGTCGTCCCGCTCGAGGGCGGCGTACCGGGGTCCGAACTCCTCGACCTGCCGCCGGAGCAGCGCGGCGTTCGAGGAGGCCGAGAGCCCCACCACCTCGAAGCGGTCCGGGTGGCCCCGGATCACGTCGAGAGCCTGGGTGCCGATGCTCCCGGTGGAGCCCAGGATGGTGACCCGCCGCCTCATGCCAGAAGAAGGATCAGGTAGTACGCCACGGGCGCCGCGAACAGCAGGCTGTCGATCCTGTCCAGGATGCCGCCGTGGCCGGGCAGGAGGTCTCCAAGGTCCTTGAGGCCCAGAATCCGCTTCAGGGCGGACTCGAAGAGGTCCCCCGCCTGGCTTGAGACCGAGATCGCAAGCCCGAGCACGGTCCCGGTGGAGGGAGACAGGCCGGGTAGGAGGAGGCCCGCCAGCGCCCCGGCGGCGGCCGTGGCGAGAAGCCCCCCGAGGCTGCCCTCCAGGGTCTTGGCCGGGCTCAGGACCGGGAAGATCCTGTGCCGGCCGGCGGCGAGGCCAAGGAAGTACGCCCCCGCATCGGACACCCACGGCCCCACCACCGTCACGAGGAGCATCGCCCTCCCGTGCTCGAGCCCCGAGATAAGGGCCAGAAAGGCCAGCGGGGCCCCCACCCAGACGGGCACGAGGAGCAGGCCGAGCAGCGCCCGCTCGTTTCTCAGCCGCGGCAGAACACCGAGCCACAGCAGAGCCCACGGCACCCCGAGAAGCACCCCGCCGAGCACCCCCTCCGCGCCGAAGGGAAGGGCGAGCACCGGCGGCGCCAGGGCCCCCACCAGGGTTGCGGCGAAGGGAAGCGCCAGCGCCCGGGAGAGCTCGTACGAGGCGGCGGCACCGGCAGCCAGCAGGGCGGCGTACACCGCGGCTCCGCCGGCCGCGATCGCGGCCAGGACCAGCGGCGCCAGGACCGCCGCGGTGGCAACCCGCCGCCAGAGCAAGGATCCCCCCTCTACACCCCGCCCCAGCGGCGGGAGCGGGAGGCGAAGTCCTCGATGGCCTTCAGGAACTCCTCCCGCGAAAAGTCCGGCCAGAAGGTCTCCGTGACGTAGAGCTCGGCGTAGGCGATCTGCCACAGCAGGAAGTTCGAAACCCGCATCTCGCCGCTCGTGCGGATCAGGAGGTCCAGGTCCGGCACCTCCGGAGCGTACAGGTAGCGGGCGAACGTCTCCTCGTCCACCTCCTCCGGGGAGAGCCCCTCGGCGAGCATCCTGCGCGCGGCGTCCACTATCTCCGAGCGCCCCCCGTAGTTCAGGGCTATGTAGACCCTCAGCCGGTCGTTTGCGGCGGTCAGCTCCTCGGCCTCCCCCATTGCCCGCCGCACCGGCTCCGGAAGGTGCTCCCTGCGCCCCACGAAACGTATCCGCGCCCCGCGGTCCCTGATCTCCGGCAGCTTCCGCCGGGCCGTCTCCAGAAACAGCGACATCAGGGTGTCCACCTCCTCCGCCGGGCGGGCCCAGTTCTCGGTGGAGAAGGCGTAGAGGGTGAGCGACTCGATGCCCAGCTCGCCGGCGGTCTCCAGCACCGGCGTGAGCACCGAGACCCCCGCCCGGTGCCCGGCGGCCCGCGGCAGGCCCCGGCGGCGGGCCCAGCGCCCGTTGCCGTCCATGATAATCCCCACGTGCCGGGGTATGCGCGCGGGGTCTATCGCGGCGAGCCGGCGCGCCCCGCCCGCCGCGGGGAGGTGTCTCTGGAGAAACTGCAGCGCTAGACCTCCATCAGCTCGGCTTCTTTCTCGGCCAGCGCCTCGTCGATCCGCTTTATGTAGGCGTCGGTGAGCTTCTGCAGCTCGGCCTCGGCCCGGCGCTCGTCGTCCTCCGAGATCTCCCCCTCCCTGCGCAGCCGCTGGATGTCGTGCATCTCGTCCCGGCGGACGTTGCGCACCGAGACCCGCCCCTCCTCCGCCATGTGGCGGACCAGCCGGATCAGCTCCCGCCGCCGCTCCTCGGTGAGCTCCGGGATGGGCAGCCGGATTATCTTGCCGTCGTTCTGCGGGTTGAGCCCGAGGTCCGAATCCCTTATGGCCCGCTCTATGGTCTTCAGCAGGTTGGGGTCGTAGGGGGTGATGGTGAGGAGGCGCGGCTCCGGGGCCCCGACGCTGGCCACGCTCTTTATGGGCACCCTGGTGCCGTAGGCCTCCACCTCGATCCTGTCCAGCAGAGCCGGGTTGGCCCTACCGGTGCGGATGGTCGCAAACTGCTGCTTTACGGCCTCGAGCGCGCCCTTCATCCGGCGTTCGGCATCCGAAAGGTCTATGACGTCCGACATCTTCGGCTCCTCCTCCGCCCTCTCTACCGCTCCGACGTCTCCCTCCACACCAGGGATCCGACCTTCTCTCCCTGCAGGATGCGGCGCAGATTGCCGGGCTTTAGTATATCGAAAACGATTATCGGTAGGCCCTCCCCGCTGCACAGGGTGGCGGCGGTATGGTCCATGACCGCGAGGTTTCTGGAGAGAAGCTCCATATAGTCCAGCCGCGGAACTATCCGCGCGTCGCGGTGCACCCTGGGATCTTTGTCGTAGATGCCGTCCACCCGGTTCTTGGCCATAAGCAGCGCGTCAGCGTTTATCTCCAGCGCTCGCAGCGCCGCTCCGGTGTCCGTGGTGAAGAACGGGTTGCCGGTGCCGGAGGCGAAGATCACCACCCGCCCCTTCTCCAGGTGCCGGATGGCCCGCCGCCGGATGTAGGGCTCGGCCACCTCCTTTATCTCGATGGCCGACTGCACCCGGGTGGGCACCCCGCGCCGCTCGAGCGCGGCCTGCAGCGCCAGGGCGTTTATGACCGTGCCGAGCATGGACATGTAGTCGGCGGTGGCGCTCTCGATGCCCAGCTCGTCGGCCACCTGGGCCCCGCGGAAGATGTTCCCCCCGCCCACCACGATGGCAAGCTCGGCCCCTGCCTCGACGGCCTCGAGCACCTGCCCGACGCTCACCTCGAGGCTTCCGGGGTCGATCCCATACCCTCCGTTGCCGGCGAGGCTCTCGCCGGAGAGCTTCAAGACGACCCGCTTTAGGGGGCCGAGCTCGGAGGTCTCCGCAGCCCTGGCGGTCTCGCCCAACGCTCCGGAGCCCCCGCCTCTAGAGCTCGTAGCGGACGAAGCGGCGGATGACGACGTTCTCGCCTACCTTGCTCACCGTCTCCTGCAGGAGCTCGCCGACGGTCTTGTTCGGGTCCTTGACGAAGGGCTGGGTGAGCAGCGCCTGCTCGGAAACCCACATCTTGAGCCTGCCCTCCACTATCTGGCGGGTGATGTGCTCCGGCTTGCCCATCTCTGCGGCCTGCTTCTCGGCTATCTCACGCTCCTCGGCAAGCGCCTCCTCAGGCACATCCTCCGGTGCGACGCACAGGGGTTTCATGGAGGCGATGTGCAGCGCGATGTCCCGGCAGAACTCCCGGAACTCCGGCGTCCGGGCGACAAAGTCCGTCTCGCAGTTGACCTCCACGAGCGCCCCGACCTTGCCGTTGAAGTGGACATAGGCCTCTATGCGACCCTCATGGGTCTCGCGGCGGCTCTTCTTGGCAGCGATGGCCTGCCCGCGCTCCTTGAGGATCTTGCGGGCTCCGTCCAGATCCCCCCCGGACTCCTCCAGAGCCCGCTTGACATCCATCATCCCCGCCGCGGTCTCCTCGCGAAGCTGCTTTATCTTCTCGATCTGGGTAGCCAACGCTCTGTTACCTCTCCTCGCTCTCGTCTCCCTCACCGACCGGCGCCGCCTGGGAGGCAGCCTGCTCCTCCGCAGCCTCCTCCTCTGTGGAGTCCTCCGGCTCTCCAGCGGCCTCCTCAAACGCCTCAGCCTCAGGCTCGCCGGGCTGCTCCTCCCCGCCCGCCGGAACCCGACCCTCTTCGACCATCTGTGCCTCCTCCACCGCCGGCGGCACCGGCCGTTCCTCGGCCGCCGACTCCTCGCCCCGCCCCTCGATCACCGCGTCAGCGATGAGGCGGGTTATGAGGCTTATGGAGCGGATGGCGTCGTCGTTGCCCGGGATAACGTAGTCTATGACGTCCGGGTCGCAGTTGGTGTCGGTGAGGGCCACCACCGGTATCCGCAGCCGGTTGGCCTCCCTGACCACCAGCTCCTCACGCTTGGGGTCCACCACGTAGACGGCTCCCGGGAGCCGCTCCATCTCCGTGATGCCCGCGAAGTTGCGCCGCAGCTTTTGATACTCCCGCAGCCGGGCGAACCACTCCTTGCCGCTCCGCTCTTCCTCCGGGGTCTCCTCTATCTCCCGGGCGAGCTGCTTGAAGTACTCGATGCGGGGGCGGATGGTCCGGAAGTTGGTCAGCAGCCCGCCGATGTACCGCTCGGCCACGTAAGGCTGGCCGCAGCGGATAGCCTGCTCGGCGATCGTTATCTGGGCCTGCTTCTTTGTCCCGACGAACAGCACGTCCTGGCCGGCCTCGGCCACCCCCCGGATGAAGTTCAGCGCCCGCTCGAGCAGATCCAGGGTCTGGTCGAGGTCTATTATGTGCACCCCCGCCCGCTCGGCGAAGATGTAGCGCTTCATCTTGGGGTTCCAGCGCTTGGCCTGGTGGCCAAAGTGGACCCCGGCCTCCAGCAGCTCCCGGATGCCTATTCTCTGCGTGCTCTCCACGGCCTTCCCTCTGCTCCTTTGCTCCGCTTTTCAGGTGGTTACAACCTCCGCCCGCGCGCAATCCGGCCCTTGCTCCGGATCACCACCAGGACCCTCGGGGAGCCCTCTGTGCGGGCGTGCGTGATCTAAAACCCGCAAGATACTAGCACAGCACAAAAGGGGGTTCTACACCCCGGAGAGGCGGTCCCGCAGCCGCAGGATGGCCCGGCGCAGGATCTGGGAGATCCTACCCTCGGTGAGGTTCAGGGCCCGCCCTATCTCCCGCAGGGTGAGCCCCTGGTAATAGTAGAAGGTTATGACCACCCGTTCCCGCTCGCTGAGCGATTCTATGGCCTCGGCGAGGCGCTCCCGCAGCTCAGAGGTCTCGGCGGCCGGGTCGGAGAGGGAGAGCTCGCGCCCGCCCTCCCCCATGCCGGAGAGGATCTCCTCCAGCGACCAGGTGCGGACCCGGTGGTGGCGCTCCAGGGTCTCGCGGTGCTCGGCGAGCCCCACCCCCACCTCGCGGGCCACCTCGGCCTCGGTGGGCACCCGCCGCAGGGTCTGGGTCAGGGTACCGGTGGCGCGCTGGGTCTCCCGCACCCGCCGCCGGACCCGCCGGGGCAGCGGGTCGGCCTTCCTGAGCTCGTCGAGGATGGCCCACCGGATCTTGGAGATGGCGTAGGTCTCGAACTTGGCACCCCGCGAGGGGTCGAAGGTCTCGACGGCCTGAAGGAGCCCGACGACCCCCCAGGAGATGAGCTCCTCCTGGTCTACCCCGCCGGGGATGCGGGCCGCCATCCTGCCGGCCACGTATTTGACGAGCGGGGAGTAGTTGACCACGAGCCTGTCGCGCAGCTGATCTGCCCGCCGCTCGGCCCGCCGCAGCCCGGGTCCCCGGCGCCCCGCGGCCCGCAGCCCGGCCGCCTCCGCCCGCGCCCGGCCGTAGAGCTCCCAGAGCCGGCCGAGCGTGGGCCGGGTCGTCAAAGGTTTGTCCTCCTGACAAACCCTCCGCCGCCCTCGCGCGCCGCGTAGCCCTTGAGCTCTAGCATGGAGAGGGCGGAGAGCACCTCCCCGATCCCGAGCCCACACCGCTGGGCCACCTCGTCGGCAGAAGCGGGCTCGAACCCAAGCGCCCCGAGCACCGCCGCCTCGCTCCCGGGCAGACCGGGGGGAGGCGGAGGAGGCTTCTCCTCCGCCGGGGCCGCCTCGGGCTCTCTCCGCGGGGCAACGGCGTCGGCGAACTCTCCGATGTCCCACAGCACCCCGGCGCCGTCGGCCAGCAGGCGGTTGGAACCCCGACACCCGGGGTAACCGACGGGACCGGGTACCGCACACACGTCGCGTCCGGACTCCAGGGCATGCCGGGCGGTGATGAGCGCCCCGCTCTTCTCGGCCGCCTCGACGACCACAACGACCCGGGCGAGGCCCGCGATGATCCTATTGCGCGCCGGGAAGCGCCAGGCGAGCGGCGGCTCGCCGAGGTAGTACTCGGAGACCACCGCGCCCGCCCCGCGCACCTCCCCGAAGAGCCGGGCGTGGTTGCGGGGGTAGACCACGTCTATCCCGCAGCCGAGCACCCCGACCGTGGTCCCCCCGGCCCCGAGCGCCCCCTCGTGGGCCGCCGCGTCGATCCCGAGGGCCAGGCCGCTGACCACGCACACACCCCGCCCGGCGAGCTCCCGACCGAGCCTCCGGGCGACGTCCAGCCCCCCGGGCGAGGGCTTCCGGCTCCCGACCACCGCAACCGCTTCCCCCGCCGGGAGCTCCCCGTCGACGAAGAGCGCCGGCGGCGGGTCGGGGATCTCGCGCAGCGCCCCGGGGTACCCCCCGTCGGCGGGGGTGAGGACCGAAATACCCCTCTCTGCCAGCTCCCGGAGCAACGTCCCGGCATCGAAGGTCTCCCGCAGGGCGGCCAGCTCGCCGGCGGCCCTGGGGCCGAGGCCGTGCTCCCGCTCGAGCTCTCCGGGCGGGAAGGAGAGCAGGCGCCCGGGGGGCTCCCCGGCCAGCTTGCGGATGAGGCTGGTTCCCACCCGGGCCTGAAGGAGGGAGAGCAGCAGGTATCCGGCGCGGTCCTCAGCGGTCGAGAACACCGGGCCTCCTGTAGTTCAACGCCTCGGCAAGGTGCTCGGGGCCTATCTCGACGCTGCCGGCGAGGTCAGCCACCGTCCGGGCCACCCTAAGCACCCGGTCGTGGGCCCGTCCGGAGAGCCCCATCCGGTCCACCGCCCGCACGAGGAGGGCCTCCGCACCGGGCCCCAGCCGGCAGGCCCCGCGCAGCCGCTTGCCGGAAAGGGCGGAGTTCGGGACGCCCTGGCGCTCCAGCTGCACCTTACGGGCCCTCTCCACCCGCTCCCGGATCCTCTCCGAGGGCTCGGCCTCTCCTTTGGCCCGCAGCTCCTCCCCCAAAAGCCGCGGCACCTCTACAAAGAGGTCTATCCGGTCCAGAAGCGGCCCGGAGACCCGCCCGCGGTACCGTTCGATCTGGGCGGGCGTGCACCGGCAGGCCCGGCGGCGGTCGCCGGCGTAGCCGCAGGGGTAGGGGTTCATGGAGCACACCAGCGTGACCCGGGCCGGGTAGCTCACCGTCCCTGCCACCCGGGAGATGGTTACCTGGCCGTCCTCCAGCGGCTGCCGCAGCACCTCCAGCACCTGGCGGCCGAACTCCGGGAGCTCGTCCAGAAAGAGCACCCCGTGGTGCGCCAGCGAGACCTCGCCCGGACGCGGGTTGGTGCCGCCCCCGGCGAGCCCGGAAGCGGAGATGGTGTGGTGCGGGGCCCGGAAGGGCCGCCGCCGGATCAGACCGCCGTCAGCCAGCCCGGCCGCGCTGTGCACCTTGGTGACCTCGATGCTCTCCTCCAGGGTGAGCGGGGGGAGGATCCCGGGCAGCCTGCGGGCGAGCATGGTCTTGCCGGAGCCGGGAGGCCCGCTCATGAGGACGTTGTGGCCGCCGGCCGCCGAGACCTCGAGCGCCCGCTTGGCGTAGCCCTGCCCGGCCACGTCCTCAAAGCCCTCGAAATCTTCCCCGCTGCCGTCCTCCCGGACGGTGGGGGCACCGCCCACCGGCGTCCCTCCGTTCCGCAGTATCCCGACGGCCTCCTCCAGGCTGCCCGCGGCGTAGACGTCTATCCCGCCTATGGAGGCGGCCTCGGGGGCGTTCTCGGAGGGCACCAGCAGCCCGCGGAGTCCCCCGCGGCGGGCACCGTCGGCCAGCGAGAGCGCACCCCGGATGCCGCGCAGGCTGCCGTCGAGCGAGAGCTCCCCGGCGACGGCCATCCCGGAGAGCCCTCCGGGAGGGACGACGCCGCAGGCGGCGAGGATCCCGAGGGCTATCGGGAGGTCGAAGGCGGCCCCCACCTTGCGGAGGTTGGCCGGGGCCAGGTTCACGATGACCTTCTTGGAGGGGAACCTGTAGCCCGCGTTGGAGATCGCCACCCTCACCCGCTCCCGGGCCTCCTGCACCGCAGCATCCGGCAGCCCGACCACGGAGAAGCCGGGGAGCCCGGGCCCCATGTCGACCTCCACGTCGACGGGGAGGGCGTCTATGCCCACGAGCGCAAGGCTTCTTACCCGGCAGACAGACATCGCGCACCCTCCCTCCTCAAGCGGTAGGAGACTACATGGCCTCCTTCCCGTCCCGCCTCCAGGAAAAGCGTAGATACAGGGAGTATAAAGCCCCGGGCATCCCTTGCAACCTCTAGAAGAAAGCCTCCCTTACATGCGTGATGCGGGGTCTTCCGCCGCCGGGAGCCAGCACCCCGATCACGTCGAAGCGCACCCCCTCGCAGGAGGGTCTCTTCTCCGATAGGTACTGCCCGGCGGCGAGCCGGAGCCTGCGCTGCTTCCCGGGGGTGACCGCCTCCACAGGCCCCCCGAAGCCCGCGCTCCGCCGCAGCTTCACCTCCACGAAGACCAGCTCCCCGCCATCCATCATGACGAGGTCGATCTCCCCGCGGCGGGTCCGGTAGTTGCGCTCGAGGAGGGTGTATCCCTTCCGGAGGAGGTAAACCAGCGCCAGGTCCTCTCCCCGCGCGCCGGAGGCCGACGTTCCGCTCAGCCGCCGACCCCCGCGTAGCTGAGCCTGTGCACCCGGCAGGGCCCCAGCCGGGCGAGGGCTTGCCGGTGCTCCGGGGTGCCGTAGCCGCAGTTGCGCTCGAAGCCGTAGCCGGGATGCACGGAGCCGAGGGCGGACATCGCGGCGTCCCGGAGGACCTTGGCCACCACGCTGGCGGCGGCCACCGCGGCGCTCCTCCCGTCGGCGCCCGGCAGGCAGTCTATCCGGGGGCCGATCCGCAGCCTGCCGTCGGCCAGCGCGCACCCCGCCCGCGGGAGCAGGCGGCCCACCGCCCGGGAGAGGACCTCGCGGTTGGCGGCCCCGAGCCCGTGCTCGTCTATCCACCACGCCGGGAAGGCCACCACGGAGAGGGCTTCGGCGGAGCCGAGCACCTCCGCAAGCAGCCGCTCGCGCACCGGGCGGCCGAGCCGCTTGGAGTCGTCGAGGCCCTCGACCACCGCCCCGTCGAGGATCACGGCCGCAGCCACCAGCGGGCCGGCCAGGGCACCCCTGCCGGCCTCGTCCACCCCCGCCACCGGCGGCCGCCGCGCCGCGGCCCAGGCCTCCACCTCCGCCTTTGCGCCCAAGTGAGATCACCCCAGCCAGTACTCGGCTATAGCATATCCCCCTCGGACGTGGT
>JADDKG010000021.1 GCA_020253895.1 Rubrobacter sp. | reverse complement strand
TCGTCGAGGGTGACGATGTTCCCCGCCCGCTTGCTGAACTTCACCTGCTCCCCCTCGCGCACGAGCTTTACCAGCCGCACCAGCTCCACGTCGAGGAAGTCCTCGGGAAGCCCGAGCGCCACGAGCCCGGCCCGCAGGCGCATCTCGTAGCCGGCGTGGTCGGCGCCGAGGATGTTTATGGCCCGCCTGAACCCCCGCGACCACTTGTCCAGGTGGTAGGCGATGTCCGGGGCTACGTAGGTGTAGGACCCGTCGCTCTTAATGAGCACCCGGTCCTTGTCGTCGCCGAAGCGGGAGGAGGCAAGCCACAGGGCTCCGTCCTTCTCGTAGGCGCACCCGGCCTCCTTGAGCCTGTTGATGGTCTCCTCGACCGCTCCGGACTCGTAGAGGCTCTTCTCGTTGAAGTAGGTATCAAACCGGACCCGTATCCTCTCCAGGGTCCGCTTTATGTCCTCCATGCACCAGCGGGCGGCGAAGTCACCGATGACGTCCAGCGCTTCCTCCGGGTCCATTCCCAGCAACGAGTCGCCGTACTCGGCCGAGAGGTCCCGGGCTATCTCCTCGGTGTAGTCCCCCTTGTAGAGGGCGTCCGGGTCCGAGACCGGCCAGGTGCGGCCGTGGAGGCGGGCGTACCGGTCGGCGACCGACTCGCCGAAGAGCCGGATCTGGTTGCCCCCGTCGTTGAAGTAGTACTCCCGGGAGACCCGCCTCCCCGCCGCCTCCAGGATCCGGGCCAGGGCGTCACCGTAGGCCGCGTGGCGTCCGTGGGCCACGTGCAAGGGCCCGGTGGGGTTGGCACTGACGAACTCCACGTTTATGGGGTCCCCGGAGGGCGGGATACGCCCGTAGCCGGTCCCCTCCCGGACTATGGCCCCCACCTCCTCCCACACGGCCTCGGGAGCGAGCCGGAAGTTGATAAACCCCGGTCCCGCTACCTCGACCTCCCGGATGAAGGGGGCCTTGAGCCTGCCGGCCAGCTCCTCGGCCACCTCCCGCGGGTTGCGCCGGAAGGTCCGGGCGTTGGCCAGGGCGACGTTGGTGGCGAAGTCCCCGTGCTGGGGGTCGTTGGGGCGCTCGACGTGCACCCCGTCGAGCTCCAACCCGTAGGCCTCCTGCACGGCCCCGCGCACCGCCTCCGCGAGCCGCCCCTCAAAGCTCATCTTCGCCGCTCCGTCCCAAAAGCTCCTCCAGAAGCCGCCGGTTCTCCGCCGCACACCGGGCGGTCTCGGCGGCGTCGCGCTCCAAGCACACCTCGAACACCTCTCCGGGCGCAGCCTCCTCGGGCAGCATCTCCCGCGGGACGCTGAAGGGCCTCCGGCCATCCGGGTAGGGCAGGAGGACGGCCCAGCCGCCGCTCTCGAACCTGTCGAGCTGCACCCTCACGGGCATATATTAACAAGCACGGCCCCCGGCAATCGCAAACCCGGTCCCGTTTGCCACCACCTTGCCTCCCGGCTACCATACCGGTGCTGTGCGCGCCCGAGCCTCCACGCCGGAAGATGCCGGGGAGATAGCCCGGATCTACAACCAGGGCATCGAGGAGAGGACCGCCACCTTCGAGACCCGCCTGCGCTCCGCGGAGGAGATACGCTCCTGGTACGGCGGTCCCTACCCGGTCGTCGTGGTGGAGGAGGGCGGCAGGATCGTTGCCTTCGCCGCCACGTTCGCGTACCGGCCAGGGAGTACTACCGGGGGGTTGCCGAGTTCTCCGTCTATGTGGAGCGGAACCACCGGGGGCGTGGGGCGGGGCGTCTGGCGCTCGGGGCCCTGATCGAGGCGGCAAAAGCGGCGGGCTTCTGGAAGCTCGTCTCCCGGGTCTTCCCGGAGAACGCCGCGAGCCGCGCCCTGCTGCGCTCTGTGGGCTTCCGGGAGGTCGGGGTCTACGAGAAGCACGCCCGGCTCGACGGGCGCTGGCGGGACGTGGTAATCGTTGAGCGCCTCATCCCGGCCAACCTCACCTCTCGCACCCGGCAAGCTCCTTCTACCAGTGATACTTCTCGCCCCGAGAGATCTTGACCGCCCGGTAGAGCTGCTCAAGCAGCACCACCCGGGCGAGGGCGTGGGGCAGGGTTACGGGGCCGAAGGACCACCGCTCGTCGGCCCGCTGCAGGACCTCCGGGGCGAGCCCCAGAGGTCCGCCTATCACGAACGCCACGTGGCTGCGGCCCGAGAGGGCGAGCGGCTCCAGCCTGCGGCGCGCCAGCTCCTCGGAGGTGTACCCGCTTCCGGACTCCCGGTCCAGCGCAACCACGTGCGCCCCCTCCGGCAACCTCCTCAGGATGCGCTCCGCCTCCGCGGCCAGCGCCTCCTCGCGGCCGAGCCGGTTGATGTCCGCCTCGGCCACCTCGACCACCTCCACCGGGAAGTAGCGCCTGAGCCGCCGGAGGTAGTCCTCGCATCCCTCGGCCGCCCATCCCTTAAGCCGGCCCACCGCCACTATGGTGGCCCGGCGGATCACTCCACGCCGAAGAGCTGCCCGGCCTCGGGCCGGGGCTCGTAGCCGTAGGAGGGCTCCACAACCGGGGCCCCGACCTCGACCCAGGGGGTGGGCCTTCCGGGGAGCGAGGCGCGGACCCGGACGCCGGGGTAGCCCGCGGCCCGGAGCCTGCGACCGACGGTCCCGCAGGCCCGCGCCGGGGAGTTGTTGGTCTTCGAGAGGTGGGCGAGCACGAGGTCTTTGAGGCCGTAGGGGGCGAGGGCCACGGCGGCCTCGGCGGCCTGCGGGTTCGAGAGGTGCCCGCTGGCGGAGGAGATCCTCCGCTTGAGCCGGGCCGGGTAGGGGCCGTGCCGGAGCCACTGGGGGTCGTGGTTGGCCTCCAGCACCACGGCGGAGGCCCCACGCATCCAGCCCAGCGTCTCCTCCCCCACCTCCCCGAGGTCCGTGGCCACCGCCGCACACAGAGGCCCGGAGCAGAGCCTCAAGCCGTAGGTAGAGGCGTCGTGGGGCACGGGGAAGAAGGTGGCCTCAAAGCCCCCCACCCGGAAGGGGACACCGGCAGGGACCACCGAGGCGCGGGGCCCGCCCCCTACGCCGGGGGCG
>JADDKG010000209.1 GCA_020253895.1 Rubrobacter sp. | reverse complement strand
CTATCGACCACCTACCCTTCCCCGCCTGCGGAAGACCTCCCCCGGAGAGCTCTGCCCCGTCTCCCCACGCGCGTCCTGGAGAATGTGAATTTTATCCCATATCCCTCCCCAAAGAAAGTGCAGCGGGCCGAAGATATCCGTTTTGTGGGTCCGGCCCGGCCCTATGGCCCGAAGTATGCATGCAACTTGCAACCATTGGCCAAGGTTGAAAGCCGGATACCGTGCCATTATCGGGGGGTGATCCCGGAGACGAGAAGCGGCGGGCGGACCCGCCACAAGAAGCGGTGGACGGGGGCTTCTGCATGAGAGTACTGGGCATAAACGCGGTCTTCCACGACCCTGCGGCGGCGCTCGTGGTGGACGGGGAGACGGTGGCGGCGGCCGAGGAGGAGCGCTTCTCCCGCCGCAAGCACGGCAAGCGGCCGGTACCATTCTCGGCGTGGGAGCTGCCGGAGATGGCCGCCGCCTGGTGTCTGGAGGAGGCCGGGATCCTACCGGAGGAGCTGGACGCCGTGGCCTACGCCTACGACCCCGGCCTGGCCCCCGCCCCGGAGGCGGACATCACCGCCGGGGAGTGGGAGGGCCTGAGGACCCTCTACGCCCGCCGGGCGCCGCTGTTCCTGCGCTCGGCGCTCCCGGGGCTGGACCCGGGCCGGGTGCGCTTCGTGGCCCACCACGTGGCCCATGCAGCCTCCGCCACCCTGGCCTCCCCCTACGGTTCCTGCGCGGTCATGGTGCTCGACGGGCGCGGGGAGAGGTCCTCCTACCTTGCGGGCCGGGACGACGGGAGAAAGCTCGAGGTGCTGGCCGTCCAGCAGCTTCCGCACTCTCTGGGGCTCATGTACGAGAGCCTCACCGAGCACCTCGGGTTCCTGCGCTCCTCGGACGAGTACAAGGTCATGGCTCTCGCCTCCTACGGCCGGCCGGCGTTTCTGGAGGAGCTCCGCCGGGCGATCCGGGCCACCCCGGAAGGGGGCTTCGAGACCGCCCCGGTGGACTGGAGCCGCTACGCCCGCCCGCTCGGCGGCGGAGAAGGCTGGAAGGAGGAGCACGCCGACCTCGCCGCCAGCGTGCAGCGGCGGCTCGAGGAGGTCATCCTGGACCTGGCCTACTGGCTGCACGAGAGGACCGGCGAGCGCCACCTCGCCCTCGCCGGGGGGGTGGCGCTCAACTGCGTGGCCAACAGCCGGCTCTGGCGGCAGGGTCCCTTCGACGAGGTCTGGGTGCAGCCCGCCTCGGGGGACGCCGGCACCGCCCTCGGGGCCGCGATGCACGTGGCGCGGCAGCTGGGGGACGAGGTGAGGCCCATGCCGGGGGTGGACCTGGGGCGGGGCTGGACGGAGGAGGAGCTCGAGGGGTGGCTCCGGCGGGCCCGCCTCCCCTACGAGCGGCCGCCGGACATCGCGGAGGCGGCCGCCGCGGTGCTCGCGGAGGACGGGGTGGTCGCCTGGTTCCAGGGCCGCAGCGAGTGGGGGCCCAGGGCCCTCGGGCACCGGAGCCTGCTCGCCCACCCGGGGCGCGAGGCCAACCTGGAGCGCCTCAACGACATAAAGGGCCGCGAGCAGTTCAGGCCCGTGGCCCCCATGGTGCTCCTCGAGCGGGCGCGGGAGATCTTTGACGGACCCCTGCCGAGCCCCTACATGCTCTTCACCCACCGGGTGCGCAAGGACTGGGCGCAGCTGATCCCCGCCGTCGTCCACGTGGACGGGACCGCCAGGATCCAGACCGTAGACGCCCGCCAGGAGCCCCTCGTCGCCCGGATGCTCGGGGCCTTCGAGCGGCGCACCGGGCTTCCGGTCGTGGTGAACACCAGCCTCAACACCGCAGGACGCCCCATGGTGGACAGCCCGCGCGACGCGCTGGAGTGCTTCGGGTCAGCCCCCGTGGACGCCCTGGCGCTGGGGCCCTTCCTCGTCCGCCGGGCCTCCTTCGCGGGCGGACGTGGCGCGTCATGAGCCCCCCGCAGGTGGACGTGGTGATCCCCACCACGGGACGGCCCTCCCTGCGCCCCCTGCTGGAGGCCCTCTCCCGCCAGGATCCGCCGCCGGGGCGGCTGCTCCTGGTGGACGACCGCAGAGCCCCCGGCCCTCCCCTGCTTCCGGAGGGGACTCCCCCTGGGCTCGACGGCCGGGTGGAGCTCTTGCGCGGCCCCGCCCGCGGACCGGCCGCGGCCCGCAACGCCGGCTGGCGGGCCTCCCGCGCCGAGTGGGTAGCCTTCCTGGACGACGATGTGATCCCCGGCCCCACCTGGATCCGCGACCTCCTGCGGGACCTCTCCGGACTCGGCCCGGAGGTCGCCGCGAGCCAGGGGCAGCTCCGGGTCCCCCTCCCCCCCGGCAGGAGGCCGACGGACAGGGAGCGCAGCGTAAAGGGGCTCGAGACCGCCCGCTGGATAACCGCCAACATCGCCTACCGGCGGGCCGTGCTGGAGCGCCTCGGTGGCTTCGACGAACGCTTCCCCCGGGCCTACCGCGAGGACGTGGAGCTGGGGCTGCGGGCGGTGCGCTCCGGGCTGCGCATCGTGGGGGGCGGGAGGACCGTGCTGCACCCCGTGCGGCCGGCCGGCGCCCTGGAGAGCGTCCGGCAGCAGGCCGGCAACGCCGACGACGCCCTGATGCTCCGCCTGCACGGGCGCGGCTGGCGCCGGGAGGCCGGCGTCCCCGCCGGGCGCAGGCCGCGGCACCTGCTCGTCACCGCCGCCGGGGCCGCCGCGCTCGCCGCGCTGGCCGCCGGGCGTCCCAGGGCCGCGGCCTGCGGGGCCCTCCTCTGGCTGCTCGGGACCGCCGAGTTCACAGCGGCCCGCATCCTTCCCGGCCCCCGCACCCTCCCGGAGGTCTCGTCCCTGCTCCTGAGCAGCGCCCTCATCCCCCCGGCGGCCTCCGCCTTCTGGGCGCTGGGGCTGCTGCGCGCCCTGCGGGCGCGCCCTCCGGAGGCTGGAGGCCGGGGGCCGGAGGCGGTCCTCTTCGACCGGGACGGGACGCTGATCCTCGACGTCCCGTACAACGGCGACCCGGAGAAGGTGGTCCCGGTGCCCGGGGCCCGGCGGGCGCTGGACCGCCTCAGGGCCGCCGGGGTCCCCGTCGGGGTGGTCTCCAACCAGAGCGGCGTCGCCCGGGGGCTCCTCACCCCGGAGCAGGTGGCCGCGGTGAACCGCCGGGTGGAGCGGCTCCTCGGCCCGTTCGGGGCGTGGGCGGTCTGCCCCCACGGCCCGGAGGACGGCTGCGGGTGCCGCAAGCCCGCGCCGGGGCTCGTGCTGCGGGCGGCGGCGAGGCTCGGGGTGCGCCCGGAGCGCTGCGTGGTGGTGGGCGACATCGGCGCGGACATCGAGGCCGCCCGGGCCGCCGGGGCCCGGGGTATCCTCGTGCCCACCCCCGCCACCCGCCGGGAGGAGGTGGAGGCCGCCCCCGAGGTGGCCCCGAGCCTGGAGGCGGCCGTGGAGCT
>JADDKG010000208.1 GCA_020253895.1 Rubrobacter sp. | reverse complement strand
GTGCATCATCTTCGTGGACGAGATAGACGCCGTGGGGCGCCAGAGGGGCGCGGGACTGGGCGGCGGCCACGACGAGCGGGAGCAGACCCTCAACCAGCTCCTGGTGGAGATGGACGGGTTCGACTCCAAGTCGGGCATCATCATGCTCGCCGCGACCAACCGCCCGGACATCCTCGACCCGGCTCTCCTGAGGCCGGGGAGGTTCGACCGGCAGATAGTGGTGGACAGGCCGGATCTGCCGGGGAGGATCAAGATCCTCAAGGTCCACACCCGGGGCAAGCCGCTCGGGGACGACGTGGACATAGAGACCATCGCCAAGGGCACCCCGGGCTTCACGGGGGCGGACCTCGCCAATCTGGTCAACGAGGCGGCCCTCCTCGCCGCCCGGCACGACAAGGACCAGATCGAGATGGCCGAGATGGAGGAGGCCATCGACCGGGTGATCGCCGGTCCCGAGAGGAAGACCCGCCTCATCAGCGAGAGGGAGAAGGAGATCACCGCCTACCACGAGGCCGGCCACGCCATAGTTGGGGCGCTGCTCCCGGAGGCCGATCCGGTGCACAAAGTGACCATCATCCCGCGGGGCCAGGCGCTCGGGGTGACCATGAGCCTGCCCGAGGAGGACCGCTTTATGATGAGCCGGGCCCAGCTTATGGCCCAGCTCTCCTACATGCTCGGGGGACGCGCCGCCGAGCGGGTGGTCTTCGACGAGATCACCACCGGCGCCTCCAACGACATAGAGCGGGCCACCAAGGTCGCCCGGCAGATGGTCACCCGCTACGGGATGAGCGAGAAGCTGGGCCTGATCGCGCTCGGCCAGCACGACGGGCAGGTGTTCATGGGCCGCGACCTGCACGCCCAGCCGGACTACTCCGATGAGATCGCCTTCCAGATAGACAAGGAGATAAGGCGGCTGGTGGACGAGGCCTACGACACGGCCGAGGACCTCCTGGTGCGCAACCGGCGGCTGCTGGAGAAGCTCGCCGCCGACCTCATCGAGTACGAGACGGTGGACGCCGAGCACCTCAGGAAGCTCGTGGAGGAGTACGCGGTGGACCGCGCGGGCATCGAGAAGCTCGGCAGCGGCTCCCGCAACGGCCGGCAGGACTAGGGTGGCAACACATCCCGAGACCGTGCGGGCCGGGGACCGGAAGCTGGGTCCCCGGCCCGTGCTCATGGGCATCGTGAACGTCACCCCCGACTCCTTCTCCGACGGCGGGGAGGCGTTCTCCCCGGAGCGGGCGGCGGAGCGGGCGTTCCGGCTGCTGGACGAGGGGGCCCACATCATAGACGTGGGCGGCGAGTCGACCCGCCCGGGGGCGGACCCGGTTTCGGCGGAGGAGGAGATCCGGCGGGTGGTGCCCGCCATCAAGGCCATCCTCTCCGGTCGGCCGGAGGCCGTGATCTCGGTCGACACCTACCGGGCGCGGACGGCCGAGGCCGCCCTCGACGCCGGGGCCCTCATGGTAAACGACATCACCGCGCTGCGCGGCGATCCCCGGATGGCCCCGCTGGTGGCCGGAGCCGGGTGCGGCGTGGTGCTCATGCACATGCGGGGCACCCCCAAGACCATGCAGCGCGATCCCCGCTACGGCGACGTGGTAGAGGAGGTCCGCGGGTTCCTCGCCGGGCGGGCCGAGGCCGCCGTCTCCGCCGGGGTGGACCCTAGGCGCATCATGCTGGACCCCGGCATAGGCTTCGGGAAGACCGTAGAGCACAACCTGAAGCTCCTCGGGAGCCTTGACGCCATAGCGGGGCTGGGCTTCCCGGTCCTCGTCGGGACCTCCCGCAAGGGGTTTATCGGGAGGATCACCGGCGCCGAGGCCCCAAGAGACAGGGTCTTTGGCACCGTCGCGACCAGCGTGATCGCCTACGGGCGCGGGGCCTTCGCCTTCAGGGTCCACGATGTCCGGGCCAACCGGGAGGCGCTGGAGGTGGCGGCCGCGGTGGAGGAGCTCTCCTCCTGAGGGCGCCGTGAGGCGGGTCTTCCTCGGGCTCGGGAGCAACCTCGGCGACCGGGCGGGCCATCTGCGGGCAGCGGTCCGGGCGCTGTGCCGGGGACCGCACCTTGGGGTTGCTGCCGTCTCCCCCGTCTACGAGACGGAGCCGGTGGAGGTCGAGGGAGAGCAGCCGGCCTACCTCAACTGCGTGGCCGAGCTGCGGTGCGGCCTGGGGCCTCTGGAGCTGCTGCGGTACTGCCAGGGGGTAGAGGCGGCGCTCGGCCGGGAGAGGAAGGGGGAGAAGGCGCCCCGCACCCTGGACATAGACATCCTCCTCTTCGGGGAGGAGCTTCTGGAGCACCCCGAGCTCACCATCCCGCACCCCGGCGTGGAGCGGGCGTTCAACCTGCGCTGCCTCGCGGACCTCGACCCGGGGCTGTATATTCCCGGGCGCGGAGGAGTCTCCGGGCTGCTTGCGGAGGCGGACCTTGAGGGAGTGCGAGCGTCAGGGGAGGTCGTGGAGCCGTGCTGATGGCGGTTGACATAGGCAACACCCAGACCGTACTCGGGTTCTTTGAGGGGGAGCGGCTGCGGGCCAGCTGGCGGATGACCACCGAGCCCTACCGCTCGCCCGACGAGATCGGGGCCGCCTGCGCCGCCCTGTTCGCCCTGCGGGGGATGAGCCTCGAGGACGCCGACGCCATGATCGTCTCCAGCGTCGTCCCGGATCTCACCGGGGCCTACCGGCACCTCGCCGGGGACATCCTGCGGGTCCCATTCTACTCCGTGGGGCCGGAGATGGACCTCGGGATGGAGAACCGGTACGACGACCCCTCGGCCGTCGGTGCCGACAGGCTCGTCAACGCGGTCGCCGCCTGCCGCTACTATGGGGCTCCCGCCATCATCGCCGACTCCGGGACCGCCACGACCGTCTGCGCCGTGGACGCCGGGGGGGCCTACCGCGGCGGGGCCATACTCCCCGGCCTGTACGTCTCCATGGACGCCCTCGCCTCGCGGACCGCCAAGCTCCCCCGGGTGGATCTGGAGGAGGAGCCGCCGCGGGCCATCGCCACCAACACCCCGGACTCCATCCGCAGCGGCTTCATCTACGGCTACGCCGGGGCCATAGACGCCCTCATCCGGCGCTTCAAGGACGAGCTTGCTGCTGAGGGGAGCATCGAGGGGCTGCGGGTGGTGGCCACCGGCGGGCTCTCGCCGGTCATCTCCCGCTACTGCAGGGAGATAGAGGTACTCGACCCGGACCTCACGCTAAAGGGGCTGCAGGTCCTCTACGCCCTCAACGCCTCCCGGGCCCGCTGAAAAAGTCCGGCAAAACCGGCGTTCGCGCTCGTTGACAACCCTCGGAGGCTGCCCGTATAATCTCGCCGCTCATGACTGCCGACAGAAACCAGGAACTCATGACCCCCGAAGGCTTCGCAAAGCTCCAGGAGGAGCTCAAGTACCTGACCGAGGTTCGGCGCAAGGAGGTTGCCGAGCGCATCCGGCAGGCGCGGGAGTTCGGGGACATATCCGAGAACTCGGAGTACGACGACGCCAAGAACGAGCAGGGGCTTCTGGAGCGCAGGATCAGCGAGCTGCAGCGGCGCCTGCGCAACGCCAAGATAGTGGACCCCGCTTCCTCGGCGGAGCAGGGGGCGGTGGATCTCGGCACCCGGGTCACCCTGCGGGTGGTCGGCGATAGCAAGGAGCGGACGTTCCAGATCGTCGGCGCCAACGAGGCCGACCCCGCGAGCGGCAAGCTCTCGCACGCCTCCCCCGTCGGCAAGGCGCTGCTCAGGCGCCGGGTCGGCGAGAAGGTGAAGGTGTCCACCCCTCGGGGGGCCACGGAGTACGAGATCGTGAGCGTCGAGGCGGCGAGCTAGCCGCCTCTTCCTCCGCGGGCCGGACGCGAAGACGGGTTCTCAAGAAACTGCCATGAGGAGCAACGCCATCCCCGACTGGGCCAGACGCGTCGCCGAGACCCTGGGCGAGGGCCCGCACGTGGTCGTCTCCGGGATCAGCACCTCCGGGCATATCCACGCGGGCAACCTGCGGGAGGTGCTGGTGGCCGAGGCGGTGGCGAACGCCCTCAGGGCGCGGGGCGAGGAGGTCCGCTTCATCTTCCACGCGGACACCATAGACCCTCTGCGCAAGATCGCGCCGGGCATTCCCCGGAGCTTCGAGCGGTACATGGGACACAGCCTCTCCCACATCCCCGACCCGGAGGGGTGCCACCCTTCCTACGCCGAGCACTTCCTCGCCCCGTTCGAGGAGGCGCTCGAGGAGATGGGGATGGAGGTGGAGGTCCTCCGCTCGCACGAGCTCTACGAGAGCGGGGTGTACACGGAGGTGACCCGGGAGGCGCTCGAGCACACGGAGGAGCTGCGGCGCATCATGCAGGAGGTCACGGGGCGGAGCATGCCGGAGGGCTGGTCGCCGTATCTGCCGCGGGCGGCCTCCGGGGATCTCACGGGCAACCGGGTGATAGAGCACCTACCGGAGGAGAGCAAGGTCCGCTTCGTGGACCGGGAGGGCAAGGAGGGGGTGGCGGATTACTCCAGGGGAGAGGGTAAGCTCGGCTGGCGGGTGGAGCTTGCCGCCCGGTGGAAGGCGCTCGGGGTCACCTTCGAGCCTTTCGGGAAGGACCACACCAGCCGCGGCGGGTCCACCGACACCGCCGACCGGATGGCCCGGGAGGTCTTCCGCTACCCCGTGCCGGGCCGCTACCAGTACGAGTGGATAGGGCTCAAGGGCCGGGGAGACATGAGCAGTTCGCGGGGCATCGTGGTGCTCCCGAGGGACCTGCTCGAGATCATGCCCCCCGATGCGCTCCGGAGGATGGTGCTGGGACGGGACCCCTCCCGCCGGGCCGACCTGGACCTGGAGGGGGGCTTTCCGCGCTTTATGGACGAGTACCGCTCCGAGATGGAGGAGCAGCCCGTCCCCTTCAGCCACCTGGCCACCGTGGCCCAGACCGTCGGCGAGGACGTGGGGCTCGCGGCGGAGATGCTGCGCCGCGGCGGGTACGGCCGGGCCGCGGAGGACCGGGAGAAGCTGGCGCGGGAGCTGCGCTACGCCCGCAACTGGGCCGAGCGGTGGGCCCCCGAGTCGGTGCGGTTCAGGCTGCTCTCTCCCGAGGAGTCCCGGGCGGAGCTGGAGAGGCTCGACGAGGACCAGCGCCGCTATCTCGCGGCGCTCTGCGCGAGGCTCGAGGAGGGCATGGGGCCCGACGAGATCCAGGACGCGCTCTACGAGACGGCCCACGAGCAGGGGCTCAAGTCCAAGCGGGCCTTCGCCGCGCTGTACTCGGTGCTGCTCGGCAAAAAGAGCGGCCCCAAGGCCGGTCCTTTCATCGCCGCCCTCTCCGTCGAAACCGTCCGGGAGAGGCTAGGGGCCGGGGCCCGCTCCCTGTAGGCTGGGACACAAAGCAGCCGTAAAGCGGGAGTAAAATACAGCAAAAGGATGATGTAGAGAGGCGTCCTGCAGGGGATAATGTAGTTTGGATGGGAGCGCGGTCACCCGTGGGAGATGCGGCCATGAGAGGGAAGGTTCTCGAAGGGCGTAGCGCTGAGAGCGTAAAGCCGTGCGAGACCTCTCCAGGCCCACTCTTCTGCGGGCGCACCTAGTATACTCAGGGGCGAGTGGCGAGCTAGAGAGAGGTGTGCATCCGTTGGTTTTGTGGCTATCCATTTCTGAACCGTACGTATCAGAGAACCGTATAGAGAGCATACCGGTACGATGTCTGATCCGAGGCGGACCCGGAGAAGAAAACCTCGGGACGGAGGAGGATTCCGCTGATGTTTGAGAGATTCACGGAGAGGGCCCGCAAGGTCGTCGTCCTTGCGCAGGAAGAGGCCCGGCACTTCAACCACAACTACATCGGCACCGAGCACCTCTTGCTCGGGCTGCTGCGCGAGGAGGACGGGGTGGCGGCCCAGGCGCTCAACCACCTCGGCGTCACGCTCGACGACGTGCGCGAGCAGGTGGAGAGCATCGTCGGCTACGGCGAGGAGGGCTCCGGGAGCC
>JADDKG010000207.1 GCA_020253895.1 Rubrobacter sp. | reverse complement strand
GTGAGGGAGGTGTCCAGAAGCCCCGCCTCGGGGGCCTTCAGCAGGGCAAAGACTACAGAGACGAAGAGCAGGGCTATGGTAACGACGAGAAGTACCGCCGCCGCGTAGTAGACGGCCCGTCCAGCGAGCCGCACGTAGCCGGTAAAGGCCGCGCTTCTCCTCCCCTCGCTCAGTGGAGAAAGTGCCTCCTGCCGGTAAAGACCATGGTCATCCCTCTCCTTTTGGCCGCCTCTACGACCTCCGCGTCCCGCTTTGAGCCCCCGGGCTGGATGACCGCCACAACCCCCGCCCCGACGAGCACCTCCACCCCGTCGGCGAACGGGAAGAAGGCGTCGCTCGCCGCGACCGCCCCGCGGCACCTCTCGCCCGCCTTCTCCACGGCGATCCTGGCGGCGTCCACCCGGCTCATCTGCCCCGCTCCTATCCCCACGGTGCCTCCGTCCCTAGCGAGGACGATGGCGTTGCTCTTTACCCGGGCGGCGACCCGCCAGGCCAGCAGGAGGTCCCGCACCGTCTTCTCCGGGGGGGGCTGCCCGGCGACCGTCCTGTACCCGGAGGCATCCTCCTCCCCCACGGCGTCGGACTCCTGCAGGAGCATCCCGCCCGTCACGTACTTGGCCGAGAGCCGCGGGGTCTCCAGGGGGCCCGCCTCCAGCAGGACCATGGCAGCCCTCTCCGAGAAGACCTCCCGGGCCTCCGGGGTGAATCCCGGGGCGGCGAGGACCTCGGTGAAGACCCCGGAGATCTCACGCGCCAGGGCGCCGTCCACCTCACGGTTGAGGGCGACGATGCCCCCGAAGGCCGAGACCCGGTCGGAGTCGAGCGCCTTCCGGTAGGCCTCCTCTATGCTCGCCCCGACCGCCGCCCCGCAGGGGTTGGCGTGCTTGACGATGACCGCCGCGGGCTCCTCGCCCAGGGAGGCCAGCAGCGAGCGGGCGGCGTCCACGTCATAGAGGTTGTTGAAGGAGAGGTCCTTCCCCTGGAGCCTTACGACGCCGGAGAGGAGGTGCGAAGAAGAGCCCTCCTCGGCGTAGTAGGCGGCCCTCTGGTGCGGGTTCTCGCCGTAGCGCAGCGGGAGAGCCTTCCTGTAGCCCCGCACGAGCACCCCGGGGAACTCCTCCTCGCCGGCCATCCAGCGGGCGATCGCCGCGTCGTAGAGCGCCGTGCGCCTGAAGGCCGCGGCGGCGAGCCGCCGGCGGGTCTCCTCCGGGACCCCTCCGGACTCGAGCCCGGAGAGTACCTCCTCGTAGAACCCGGGCCCGGGGACCACCACCACCGAGCGGAAGTTCTTGGCGGCGGCCCGCAGCATGGCTGGCCCCCCGATGTCTATCTGCTCCACCGCCTCGTCCTCGCCCGCCCCGCCGGCCACGGCCCGCTCGAACGGGTAGAGGTCTATGCACACCAGCTCCAGAGGGGCTATGCCCCGCTCCTCGAGCTGGCGGAGATGCTCCTCCCTCCGGCGGTCGGCCAGGATGCCACCGTGGATCTTCGGGTGCAGGGTCTTCACCCGGCCACCGAGGATCTCCGGCTCTCCGGTCACCCGGGAGACCGGGATGACCGGGACCCCGCCCCCCTCCAGCGCCCGAGCCGTCCCCCCGGTGGAGATTATCTCGAAGCCTAGGGAGCTAAGGCGGCGGGCGAAGTCCACCACCCCGCTCTTGTCGGAAACAGAGATCAAAGCCCTCCGCCTCATGGCCTCACCCTCCCCCAGAAGTAGTCCGCGACGGCCCGCACCAGCAGGCGGTGCTCGACCGGGTGCAGGCGCTCGAGCAGCGTCTCCTCGGTGTCGCCGGGCAGCACCGGCACCCTCTCCTGGGCCACCACCGGCCCGGCGTCCACCTCCTCGGTCATGAAGTGCACGGTCACCCCAGTCTCCCCGACCCCCGCCTCGAGCGCCCGCCGGACGGCGCCGAGCCCCCGGAAGGCGGGCAGCAGCGAGGGGTGCACGTTGAGGATGGCCGGGAAGCGGTCCAGAAAGGCCCGCGAGAGGATGCGCATGTACCCCGCCCCCACCACGAGCCCCACGTCGTAGGCGGCGACCCTCTCGGCCAGCTCGCGGTCGTAGTCCTCCCGGCTCTCGAAGCCCCGAGGGTCCACGTGCTCCACCGGCACCCCGGCCCTCCGGGCCCGCTCGAAGGCGTAGGCCTCCTTGCGGTCCCCGGCGACGACCGCCACGTGGCCGGGGTACGCGTCGAGCAGGGCCTGCAGGTTCGTGCCCGAGCCGGAGACGAGCACGGCAAAGCGCACCCCCGCGGGCAGCCTCTCAGGAGGCAAACCGGACCCCCGCCTCCTCCACGACCGTCCCGATGGGCCAGGCCGCACACCCCTCGGCACGGACCGCCTCCACCGCCCGCTCCGCCTGCCCCGCCGGAACCACCGCGCAGAAGCCCACCCCCAGGTTGAACACCCTGCGCATCTCCTCCTCCGGGATGCCGCCCCTGCGGCGGATAAACCCGAAGACCGCCGGCTCCTCCCAGGAGGAGGGGTCCACCCGCGCCCCGAGCCCCCCGAGCGCCCGCGGGAGGTTGCCCGGGATGCCGCCGCCGGTGATGTGCGCCATCCCCCGCACCTCGGCCTCCGAGCGCAGGGCCTGAACCTCCCGCAGGTAGGGCCGGTGCGGCTCCAGGTAGACCTCCCCGAGCGGCCGGCCCAGCTCCTCGGGGGTGTCGGCGTAGGAGAGGCCCGCATCCTCGACAACCTTCCGGGCCAGCGTGTAGCCGTTGGTGTGCAGCCCGCTTGAGGCCAGCCCGATCACGGCGTCCCCCGGCCGCACCCTCCCCCCGTCGACGACCTCTCCCCGCCCGCAGGCCCCCACGCAGGCGCCCACGATCTCCAGCTCTCCCCTCCCGTACATGCCCGGCATCTCAGCCGTCTCCCCGCCCACCAGCGCTATGCCCAGCGAAGAGCAGGCTTCCGCCATCGCCTCGACGATGCCCGCCGCGACCTCCGGATCTAGCCTGCCGGTCCCCAGGTAGTCCATAAACAGCAGCGGGCGTGCGCCGGAGGCCAGGACGTCGTTTGCGCAGTGGTTGACGATGTCCACCCCCAGCGAGCGGTAGCGGCCCACCTCCTTCGCCACCAGCACCTTGGTCCCCACGCCGTCCACCGTCGAGGCCAGCACCGGCTCCCCGCAGCCCGAGAGGGCATACAGCCCGGCGAAGCCTCCCATCCCCCCGATGACCTCCGGGCCGTGGGTCCTCTCGACCGCCTCCCGCATCATCCGGGCGGCGCGCTCGCCGCGCTCTATGGAGACCCCGGCCGCCTCGTAGGCACCTCCCCCGGACAAAACCCCTATCCCTCCCAGGTACCCGCCCGCTCCAGGGCAAACTTCTGCGAGGCCCCCCGGACCGGGTACTCCCCGTCGAAGCAGGCCCGGCACAGGTGGCCCTTCGGCCTCCCGGTTGCCTCCACCATAGACTCCAGCGAGAGGTAGGCCAGCGAGGTGGCCCCGATCTGGCGCCGGATCTCCTCTACCGTGTGTCTGGCGCCGACCAGCTGCTCCTTTGTGTC
>JADDKG010000206.1 GCA_020253895.1 Rubrobacter sp. | reverse complement strand
GGGGGAAGCTCACGAGCCACAACAGGAGCCTCATCCGTCTCCCTTCCCGAGGGAATCCACCGCGGCCTCCACCAGCTCCCTCGCTCCCCCGGCGGTCCCGGAGAGCGTGGCCCGGCCGGTCCGGAGCCTTAGGATGCGGTCTTGCTCCTCGAACGGCCTGAAGCCGAAGCTCTCTACCTCCCGCCGGAGCCTCGCCGCCAGGTCGTCGGCCGCTTCCGCGTTGAGGTGGGGGAGCAGCAGCAGGAAGGTGCCCTCCTCGGCGTGTTTCCCCAGGACGTCGATGGGGCGGATGTGGTGGCGGAAGACCAGGCTCAGGGTGCGCAGCACGCCCGGCAGCCGTATTTCGGGTATGTGCTCGAAGTCCTCGGCCCGGAGGGCCAGCAGCGAGAGCGGGATCCCGTAGGTTCTGGAGCGGAAGACCTCCTGCTCCGCCCGCTTGAGCAGGTAGGCGTGGTTGTAGGCGCCGGTGAGCTCGTCCTCGACGTTCCGGTCGCGCGTCTGGCGGAACCGCAGCGCCCTCTGGAAGGCTCCCGAGGCCCAGTCCCCAAGCAGCGTGAACAGCCGGACGGCGGCCGGGGTGAACCGCAGGAAGGGCATCCGCTCGGCGACCAGCATCCCGGCCACCTCGCCGTCGCCGGAGAGGATGGGTGCCACCATCAGCATCGGCTGTCGGGCGAGCCGCCCGGGGGTGGGCTCCGTGAGCAGCTCGTGTACGGTGGCCGTCCTCCTCTCGGACGCCACGATCGCCGGAAGCCCGCTCCCGGTGTCCAGCTCGCCCGGCCGTGGCGCGCCCTCCGGGCGGCCTGCCTCGAGCACGAAGCGGCCGTCCCTGAGGAGGTAGAGCGAGCACGACTCCACCTCGACGAAGCTGCCGGCGAGCTCCAGAACGGCCGGGGAGAGCTCCTCCACCTCCAGCCTCTCCAGCGCCTTTGCCGCCTCGTAGAGCGTGGTGACGGTAGAGGTCTGGTCTACTATCCTGCGCTCCAGCTCCCGGGCGAGCTCGACGGAGGCCAGGTAGCGCTGGGCGAGGTCCTGCAGGTCGCTCTCCAGCTCCTCCTGCCTCCGGAGCATGTCCCTCTCCCGCCGTCGCTGGGACTCTCTCAGTTCCCCGAGGGCCCCTCCGGCCACCAGAAAGAGCACGGGTTCGAGGAGGAAGCCCGGCCGCAGGAGGCCGGGGTCCGCGAGCGAGCCGGCCTGGGCTGCGGCGAGCCCCAGGTAGGCCAAGGCGGAGGCCGCGCCCGCGACGTAGCCCGGCGGGCTCCCGTGCAGGGCGGCGATGGGGACCACGACGAGCCAGAAGGGGTGGGGGGAGACCCCTACAAAGCCGGGGTTCTGTGGCTGGATGAGCAGCCCGGCGGCCACTAGGATAGCCAGAGCCAGGGCGGTCTCTGCGTAGGCGACCGCCCGGACACTGCGCTTCCCGGGGCGCCCGCTTCTTCCGAGGAGTCCCGAGAGGCGCGCCCTCATCGGCTACGCACCTCCACCCGCGTCCGGATCAGCCCCTCCCCGCCCCCTTATTCTCCCGGATGCCGGAGAGGGCTGCCTCTCGGGTCAGGTCCACGTCGATGATCCTGTCCAGGTGGGTGAGGCGGAAGATCTCGCGCACCTCGGGGCGCAGGTCGTAGAAGCGGACCGAGCCCCCGGCCTCCCTGGCCTTTCTGTGGAGCTGCATGAGGGAGCCGAGACCCGTGCTGTCCATGTAGCCGACCCCTCCGAGGTTGACGAAGAAGTGGGACACCCCGGAGTCCAGCAGCCGGGTGAACGTCCGGCGGAACTCCTCGGCCGACTCTATGTCCAGATCCCCCTCCGGGAGAAGCTCTACCGCGGCGAGCCCGTCGATCCGGCCCAACTCCCTGTAGCCTGAGATACGCTCCTCGGCGGGTCCGCCGCTTCCGGCATCGCGACGCTCGGGATCCAAGAACGCCTTCCTCCCCTTCTCCGTACCTCCTTATAGAGCGAAACTCTACCACAGCCGCGCCGGGGTGGGCTGCGGGCTGGTAGACTTGCGAGGGTCCTGCAGGACGGGCCGGGGAGCGGCATCAGTTGAGATCGGAGCTGCGGATAGAGAGCCGGGTGGAGGAGGTCTCCCGCGCCCGCCGGTGGCTGATGGAGCACGCGCTGGCGGCGGGGTTCCCGGAGGAGGAGACGCGCAGGCTCGGCCTCGCCATCTCCGAGGCCTGTACCAACGTCATCGAGCACGCCTACGGCGGGAGAGCCGGGTACGCCATAGACCTGGAGCTCGACGCCGACGCCGAGCGCCTTGTGGTCCGGATCAGGGACACGGGACGTCCCTTTGATCCCTCCAGCTACCGGCCGCCAGACCTGAGCCGGGCCCACGAGAGCGGCTACGGGGTTCACCTTATGCGCTCTATCATGGACGAGGTCCACTACGCTCCCTCCCCCGAGGGGGGTACCACCCTTACCATGGTCCGCCTGCGCCAGAAGAGCCGGCAGGGAGAAGGGGCCTAGCGGAGCCTCCCCTCTATCTCCTCCCTGAGCCTTTCAAACTCCCGCTCCAGCTCCTCCGCCAGCCGGAGAAGCTCCTCGTCGCTACGCCCCTCGCGGGCGGTCCCGGCCCTCTGGTTCAGCTCCTGTGCCAGCGCGGCGAGCCGCTTCGCCCCGAGGCTGGCCGCGCTCCCCTTAAGGGCGTGGGAGAGGGAGCGCAGCCTCTGCTCCCTCTCTCCGCCGCCCTCCGGCTCCCCGAGAGCCTCCTTTATACCGGCTATCTTCGAGGGCGCGTCCTCCAGGAAGAGCCCGGCGAGCTCCTCGAAGACCTCCTCCCCGAGCTCGTCGAGCTCCCGCAGGCTCTCCGGGTCGAGGGCCGGCTCGCCGGGCCGGTTCGCCCCCTCCTCCCGGACAAAGCGCTCCAGGGCCTCCTTGAGCACCGCCGTCTTTACCGGCTTCGAGATGTAGTGGTCCATGCCGGCCTCGAGGGCCCTCGTGCGGTCCTCCTGCATGGCGTGGGCGCTCATGGCGATGATGGGGAGGGGGGAGTCTCCCCGCTCCGCCTCCCGAGCGCGGATGCGGCGGGTGGCCTCGAGGCCGTCCATCCTGGGCATCTGGATGTCCATGAGTACCGCGGCGTACCTTCTCTCTCCTGTGCCGTCAAAGAGCTTCTCCAGAACCTCTTCTCCGTTTTGAGCCGTCTCTACCTCGTAGCCGAGCCTGTGCAGCATCCGGGAGGCCACCCGCTGGTTCACGGGGTTGTCCTCGGCGAGGAGGATGAGCCCGCGGCCACCGCTCTGCTCCTCTCTTGTGGTCGCTTTCGGGAGGGAACGCTTCCCTTTTCTCTGGAGGAGGTTGGCTATTGCGTCGTAGAGCTGGGACTGGCGCACGGGTTTCTGGAGGGTGGCTTCTATCCCAGCCGATCGGGCCCTCTCTCTTATGTCCAGCCCCATCGAGGTCAGAAGCAGGAGGCGGGGGGAGTTGCCGCCCTCCTTGGGGAGCCTCTCGCGGATCCTGCGGGCGAGCTCGAGGCCGTCTACGTCGGGCATCTGCATGTCCAGGATGATCAGCTCGTACCCCGCGGGAGAGCCTTCGAAGGTCCCGGACTCCTGAAGCTCCCTCATCGCCTCCTCCGCACCCGGCACGCTCTTCGGTTGCATCCTCCACGCTTCGAGCTGGCGGCAGAGGATGGTCCTGTTTGTGGCGTTGTCGTCGACTATGAGGACCCTCAGGCCGGCGAGGCTCTCCCGCTCCCCGGGCGTTGGTCCTGCGTATGCCTGGATCTCCTGCGGTCTCTTCGCGCCGTCCTTCCCGGGGAGGAAGAAACGGGCGGTGAAGTGGAAGGTGGAGCCCTTGCCTGGGCTGCTCCGGACGCCGATCGTCCCGCCCATCATCTCCACCAGCTGGCGGCTTATGGCGAGCCCGAGCCCGGTACCCCCGTAGCGGCGGGTGGTGGAGGCGTCGGCCTGGGAGAAGGCCTGGAAGAGACGCCGCTGCTGCTCCTCGCTCATCCCGATGCCGCTGTCCGAGACCTCGAAACGCACCTCTACCGCCTCATCCGGTGTCGTGCCCCCGCCGGAGAGGGAGGCCTGAACCACCACCTCCCCTTTCTCGGTAAACTTTATGGCGTTGCCTATAAGGTTCGTGAGAACCTGTCTCAGCCTGAAGGGGTCTCCCTCCAGGAGCGGGGGCACCCCGGGCTCGACAAAGCAGACGAGCTCCAGCCCCTTTGCGTGGGCCCGGGTCGCCATCAGGGAGACCACCTCCTCGACCTCCTTGTGGATCTCGAAGGGGATCCTCTCCAGGGTGAGCCGTCCCGCCTCTATCTTTGAGAAGTCCAGGATGTCGTTGAGGATGGACAGGAGGGCCTCGCCGGAGGAGCGGATGGTGCGGGCGTACTCCTCCTGCTCGGGATCCAGAGGGGTGTCCAGGAGCAGCTCGGCCATGCCGATGATGCCGTTCATCGGGGTCCTTATCTCGTGGGACATGTTGGCCACGAACTCGCTCTTCGCCCGGCTCGCCGCCTCCGCCTGCTCCTTGGCTTCCTTGAGCTCCTCCTCGATCCTCTTCCTCTCGGTTATGTCCTGCACCTGGGCGATGACATAGAGCGGCTCGTCCCTCTCATCGGCGACCAGCGAGACGTTCAGCAGGACCCACACGGTTTGTCCTGAGGCGTGGATGTAGCGCTTTTCTATCTGGTAGCCCGGTATCTCCCGGGCCACCAGGCGTCGCAGGAGCGCGAGATCTTTGTTCAAATCCTCCGGATGCGTGAGCTCTTGGAAGGTCTTCTCCAAGAGTTGCTCCCTCGGGTAACCAACGATCTCGCACAGGGCGCGGTTTACCTGCAACCAGCGCCCGTCCAGGCCGACGAGGGCCATCCCGATGGGCGCGTCGTCGAAGGCTCTCCGGAAACGCTGCTCGCTCTCGTGCAACGCTTCCTCGGCCCGCTTACGCTCGGTTACGTCGAGGATCAGACCCTGCCAGAAGGCCGGACGTCCCTGCTCGTCACGGACGACGACGCCCTCCTCCCGCACCCACACCACCCTGCTGTCCCGGGCAAAGACCCGGTATTCGAGGCTGAGCTTGCCTTCCTCGAGAGCCTTCTCCTCCGCCCGCCGGAGCGTCTCACGGTCTTCGGGATGGACGATCTTCCGCCAGTAGTGGGGATCCTGCTTGTAGCTGTCCGCCGGGTAGCCGAGGATCTCCTCTATCCGGGGGCTGTCGTAGATGGTTGCCCCGGTCTCTATGTCCTCTACGTAGACGATGCCCGGGATCTGCTCGACGAGCCTGCGGTATCTCTCCTCGGCCTCCCGCAGCTCCTTCTCTATCCTCTTTCTCTCGGTAATGTCCCGGGCGGAGGCCAGGATCATCCTCCGCCCGTTGTAGACGACGGGGCCGACCCGCACCTCAACCGGGAAGGTGGTGCCGTCTTTGCGGCGGTGCTCCCCAAGGTGTACCCCGGCGACCGCCCCCGGATCTCCTGAGAGCGCCCGCTCCCACAGCGTGGGCTCTCCGGAGGGCCTGTCCTCCGCGCGCACGAGGTTGGTGGCGAAGTCCCTGACGTTCATCCCCACCAGCTCCTCCCTGCTGTAGCCGAGGCTGCGGCACGCCTCGGCGTTGCAGTCCACTATCCGGCCCTCGCCGTCGTGTATAAGCAGGGCGTCCACCGAGCGCTCGAAGATGTCCCTGAACTGCCGGCGGCTCTCCTCAAGGGCCTCTTCCTGGCGCCTGCGCCACGTGATGTCCTGCAGGGTTCCCTCGAGTCGGACTATCCGTCCCTCCGGACCGGTGACCGCACGCCCGCTGAGAGAGGCCCAAAGCAGGCTTCCGTCCCGCCGGCGCATACGGGCCTCGAACCCGGAGACGGAACCCTTGGCCCGAACCTCCTCCACGAACCGTTCCCGGTCGGCGGCGCTCTCCCAGAGCTGGCGGCCCAGGTCTGTGATCTCCGAGACCATCTCCTCCGGGGAGCGGTAGCCGAACATCCGGGCCATGGCGGGGTTGGCGGTGAGCAGCCTCCCCTCCGGGGTGCTCTGGAAGATGCCCTCCACCGCGTTCTCGTAGATGGAGCGGTAGTTCTCCTCGGCCGACGTCCGGCTGTGCTCCAGCCGCCTGAGCGACCTGACCCCCCACAGCATCAGGCCGGAGACGACCAGAATGTTGGCGACCGTCATGATCGCAACGCCGGTGGCGGTGCCGTAGAGCCCGGTCCGCTCCCCCTCAAACCTGAGCCATCCGATGAAAACGGAGGCGAGCACCGCGGCGGGCAGCAGACGCCGCAACCAGAAGCGGGTTATCTCGTCTCCTCCGGACAGGACTTCTCCCTCCTCGTGCCGCTCGTCATGAATTCTATTAGATCTCGCCCTCTCCGGCCGGGTGGCGCGGGGGTGCTTGCGTGGGGCACAATGGCCGTTGTCGGTTTCCGGATGAGCTTTTTACAGGGAGGGATTTACGTGAGGGAGCACGTCGTAGAGATAGACCCGTCGCGGCCGCTCGCCGAGGAGCCGGGGCGCGGGCACAACCGGTGGCACGAGGCGCTGGAGCCCGTGTTCGAGGTGGAGCCTGGGGACCTGGTCGTCTACGAGACCCGCGACGCCTTCGACGGGCAGCTCGGCCCCTCCTCCACCAGCCAGGAGGTGGGGAACTTGGATCTGGGGCCGGTGCACCCGCTGACCGGCCCGGTGTACGTGAGGGGCGCCGAGCCGGGGGACCTTCTGGAGGTCGAGCTGGTGGACATCGAGGCGGACCCCTGGGAGGGCTGGGGCTACACCGTGGAGGTCCCGGGGTTCGGTTTTCTGCGCGACTACTTCCCGGAGCCGTATATCGTCCACTGGCGGCTGCACGAGGGCTACGCCGAGTCCGAGCAGCTGCCGGGGGTGCGCATCCGCTACAACCCCCACCCGGGGGTCTTCGGGGTGGCTCCGAGCGCGGAGCTGCGGCGGCGGGCGGCCGAGCGCGAGGCGGAGGCGGCGGAGCGGGGAGGCTTCGCCCTACCGCCCGAGCCCGCCGGTGCGGTCCCTTCCGGGGAGCCGGTGGCCTCCGAGGGGCTGCGGACGGTGCCGCCGCGGGAGAACGCGGGCAACATAGACATCAAGCAGTTCTCCCCGGGGACGACCATGCTGATCCCGGTTCACGTGGAGGGAGCTCTGGTCTCCACCGGGGACGTCCACTTCGCCCAGGGCGACTGCGAGGCCTGCGGGACGGCCATAGAGATGCGCTCGCGGGTGCGGGTGCGCTTCGGACTGCGCAAGGGCGAGGCCGCCCGCCGGGGGATAAGGGACCTGCAGTTCTTCCGCGACACCTACTTCACCGCGCCGGAGCTGGCCGTTCCGCGGCGCTTCTACGCGACCACCGGCATCTGCGTGGAGAGCGGCGGGGAGAACCGGAGCGAGGACCTCACGCTGGCAGCCCGCAACGCGCTGCTGAACATGATCGGGCACCTCGAGACCCGGGGCTTCGACCGCCAGCAGGCTTACGCCCTGTGCAGCGTGGCGGTGGACCTGCGCATAAGCCAGACGGTGGACGTGCCGAACCTTCTGGTGAGCGCCCTGCTGCCGCTGGACATCTTCGTCTAGGAACCTCATGCACGCCCGGGGGCCGCGGTGAGAGCCGCGGCCTGTCACCGGGCCATCCGGCGGCGACCCACCGCCGGGCCAGCCTGAACGCCTCCGACCGCCTCGGCCGGCAGGGCTACGCCCGGAAGCAGGCGTACCTGCTGCCCTCCGCCGCCCCCGTAGAGGCCAGGTTCAGCGGCATGGCGGACATTCTCAAGGCCTGCCCCGCCCTCCACCTCCCGACCGGGATCTTCGACTTTGATATCTGGCCCTCAAAAGGGGGACTCGTGGCACCCGGTTCGCAAGGCTTGGCGGGCTAGGCTCTCACCCCCAAAGGGGGAGGCTTCCCGGCCTCCCCCTTTTTGCGCCTGGCTTCTCTCTTTTCAGGCGGCGAGCCTGCGGCGGGTCTCCTCCACGTCCATCCCGTGCAGGCGGAGGAGGTTCTCGCCCAGGATCTTACGCTTCGCCTGCTCGGTGAGCTGCGGGTAGCCGTAGCCCTCTACGAGGTCTTGGGGGATCTCGAAGTTCCAGAAGGCTTCCAGCGCCCACCGCGGGTGGAAGATGGGG
>JADDKG010000205.1 GCA_020253895.1 Rubrobacter sp. | reverse complement strand
TGGATCTGTATGGCCTTCCCCTCCACCAGGACCGGCTCGAAGGCCTGGATGCCCAGGCGGTGCAGCGTCGGGGCGCGGTTGAGGAGCACCGGGTGCTCCTTGATCACGTCCTCCAGCACGTCCCACACCTCGGGCCTGAGGCGCTCGACCATCTGCTTGGCGCTGCGGATGTTGGGCGCGAGCGCCCGGTCCACCAGCACCTTCATCACGAACGGCTTGAACAGCTCAACCGCCATCAGCCGCGGCAGACCGCACTGGTGCATCTCCAGCTGCGGGCCCACCACGATGACCGAGCGGCCGGAGTAGTCCACCCGCTTGCCCAAGAGGTTCTGCCGGAAGCGGCCCTGCTTCCCCTTGAGCATGTCCGAGAGGGACTTCAGGGGCCGGTTGCCCGCCCCGGTCACCGCCCGGCCGCGGCGCCCGTTGTCGAAGAGGGCGTCCACCGCCTCCTGCAGCATCCGCTTCTCGTTGTTGACGATCACGTCCGGCGCCCCGAGGTCCAGAAGCCGCTTGAGGCGGTTGTTCCGGTTTATGACCCGGCGGTAGAGGTCGTTCAGGTCGCTCGTGGCGAACCGTCCGCCGTCCAGCTGCACCATCGGCCGGAGGTCCGGCGGCAGCACCGGGATGGCGTCCAGGATCATCCACTCCGGCTTGTTGCCGCTGGTGCGGAAGGCGTCCACCACCTTCAGCCGCTTTATGGCCTTCTGGCGCTTCTGGCCGCGGGACTCGCTCACGACCCGCCGCAGTTCCTGTGCCTCCTTCTCCAGGTCCACCTGGCGGATCAGATCCCGTACGGCCTCGGCGCCCATACCGCCCCGGAAGTACACGCCGTAGCCGTACTCGTCCCCGAAGCGGTCCTTCATCTCGCGGAAGAGCTCCTCGTCGTCAACGATCTGGCGCGGCTCGAGCGTCTGGAACTCCTCCCAAGCCCGGCGGATCAGCTCGATCTGCTCGTCCATCGAGCGCCGGATGTCCTCGATGGTCTCCTCGGCCTCCTGCCGGGCCCGGGCTATGGCCTCCTCCCGCTCCTCCTCGGGGATGTCCGCGTAGTCCTCGGTCAGCTCGTCCGGGCTGCTCTCGCCCTTTATCACGCTGATCCGCTTGGTGAGCAGGGCCTGGGTCGCGGTGATCTCCTCGTCCCGATCCTGCTCTATCTGCCGGATCTCCTCCTCCACCTGCTGCCGGAGCCGGTCGATGTCGTTGGCCCGGCCCTCCCGGTCGACCCAGGTGACGATGGAGCTGGCGAAGTAGAGAACCCGGTCGAGGTCCTTCGGGCTGATGTCCAGCAGGTAGCCCATCCGGCTGGGCACGCCCTTGACGAACCACACGTGCGCCACCGGCGCGGCCAGTTCTATGTGGCCCATCCTGTCGCGCCTGACGCGCGCCCGGGTGACCTCCACCCCGCACCGCTCGCAGATGATGCCCTTGAACCGGATCCTCTTGTACTTGCCGCAGTAGCACTCCCAGTCCCTGGTGGGACCGAAGATGCGCTCGTCGAACAGGCCGTCCTTCTCGGGCCTGAGCGTCCGGTAGTTTATGGTCTCGGGCTTGGTGACCTCGCCGCGGGACCACTCCCGGATCTCATCGGCCGAGGCGAGGCCGATGGAGATCCGCTCTAGCCTGTTGATGTCTATGTCGCGCTCCAAAGCCTGCACGCTCTACATACCCCCTCTGGAGAAGGTGTCCGGTGTGTCGTCCAGGTCGCCCGTGGGCTCCTCGCGGCTGATGTTGATGCCGAGCGCCCGTGCAGCCTCGTCCCAGTCGCGGCGCTCCTGGTCCTCCTCGGAGACGGCTTCGACGTCGTAGATGGGCTTGACCGAGAGCCCAAGCGACTGCATCTCCTTCAGAAGGACCTTGAAGCTGGCCGGCACGCTGGGCGAGGGTATGTTCTCACCCTTGACTATCGCCTCGTAGCTCTTGACGCGCCCGACCCTGTCGTCGCTCTTTATCGTGAGGAGCTCCTGCAAGGTGTGCGCCGCGCCGTAGGCCTCAAGCGCCCACACCTCCATCTCGCCGAACCGCTGGCCGCCGAACTGGGCCTTTCCGCCCAGCGGCTGCTGGGTAACCAGCGAGTACGGGCCCGTGGAGCGGGCGTGGATCTTGTCGTCCACCAGGTGCAGCAGCTTGAGGATGTACATGTAACCCACGGTGATCTTGTTCTCGAACGGCTCGCCGGTCCGGCCGTCGTAGAGGGTGACCTTCCCGCCACCGCTCATCCCGACCTCGGCGGCCCCGTTCCTGCGCACCTTGTCTATCGCCTCGTTGATGTCCCCCACCGTAGCCCCAGAGAAGACCGGGGTGGAGACGAAGACAGGCTCGCCACCGTTCTCGCCGAGGCCCTTGCTCGCCGCCCACCCGAGGTGGGTCTCCAGGATCTGTCCGATGTTCATCCGGCTAGGGACCCCGAGCGGCGAGAGGATGACGTCGACCGGCGTGCCGTCCTCCATGAACGGCATGTCCTCCTCGGGAACGATCTTGGAGATGACGCCCTTGTTGCCGTGCCGGCCGGCGAGCTTGTCGCCCTCGGCGATCTTCCGCTTGGTGGCCACAAAGACGCGCACCATCTCGTTGACCCCGGGCGGAAGGTCGTCCCCCGCCTCCCGGCTGAAGCGCTTGACGTCGATGACCACCCCGCCCTCGCCGTGCGGTACCTTGAGCGAGGAGTCCTTGACCTCCCGCGCCTTCTCCCCAAAGATCGCCCGCAGGAGCTTCTCCTCGGGGGTAGGCTCGCTCTCGCCCTTGGGCGTGACCTTGCCGACGAGCACATCCCCGGAGCTGACCTCGGCCCCGATGCGGATGATGCCGTCGGCGTCCAGGTTCATCAGCACGTCGTCGGAGGCGTGCGGGATGTCCCGGGTGATCTCCTCGGGCCCGAGCTTGGTGTCGCGGGCCTGCACCTCGTACTCCTCGATGTGGATGGAGGTGAGCACGTCCTCCTTGACGAGCCGCTCGGAGATGATGATGGCGTCCTCGAAGTTGTACCCCTCCCACGGCATGAAGGCCACAAGGAGGTTCTTGCCCAAGGCCAGCTCGCCCTGGTCGGTGGAGGAGCCGTCGGCGAGCACGGTGCCCGCCTGCACCTCCTCGCCCTCCTTTACCAGCGGCCTCTGGTTCACGCAGGTGCCCTGGTTGGAGCGGGCGAACTTCCTCAAAGCGTACTCGTCCAGCCCGCCGTCCTCCCGGCGGACGACGATCCTGTTGGCCGTCACCCGCTCGACGGTCCCGGCGTTGCGGGCGAGCAGCACATCGCCGGTGTCGGTCGCCGCCCGGAACTCCATCCCGGTCCCGACGTACGGCGCCTCGCTTCTCAAGAGCGGCACCGCCTGGCGCTGCATGTTGGCCCCCATGAGCGCCCGGTTGGCATCGTCGTGCTCCAGGAACGGGATGAGTGAGGTGGCCACCGAAACGGTCTGCACCGGGGAGACGTCCATGTAGTCCACCTCCTCCGGCGAGACGGTGGTAACGTCCCCGCCGCGGCTACGGGCCAGAACGGTCTCCGCCGTAATCCGGCCCGTCTCCAGATCCACCGGCGTGTTGGCCTGCGCGATCGTGTACTCCTCCTCCTCGTCGGCGGAGAGGTACTCGATCTCGTCGGTGACCCGCCCGTCCTCGACCTTCCGGTAAGGTGTCTGCACAAAGCCATACTCGTCCACCCGGGCGAAGGTAGCCAGCTGCCCAATGAGCCCGATGTTCGGCCCCTCCGGGGTCTCTATCGGGCACATCCGCCCGTAGTGCGTCGGGTGGACGTCGCGCACCTCTATCGGCGCCCGCTCCCGCGAGAGCCCCCCGGCCCCCATGGCGTTCAGGCGCCGCCGGTGCGAGAGCCCGGCCAGGGTGTTGGTCTGGTCCATGAACTGCGAGAGCTGCGAGGAGCCGAAGAACTCCTTTATGGCGCTGGCCACCGGCTTGGTGTTCACCACGGTCTGCGGGGTGATGGACTCCTCGTCCTGGGTGGTCATCCGCTCCCGGACCACCCGCTCCATCCGGTACATCCCGATCCGGAAGGCCTCCTGCACCAGCTCGCCAACGGTCCTCAGGCGGCGGTTGCCGAAGTGCTCGTACTCGTCGAGCTTGTGCCGGATCCTCTCGTAGTTGATCCGCCCGAACTCTTCCTCCTCAGCAACCTCCTCGGCGATGCCGAGCAGCCTCTTGAGAAGCCCCTCGATGTCCTCAAGGGTGAGGGTGTGCACGTCGCGCGGAACGTTGAGCTTGAGCTTCTTGTTGACCTTGTAGCGCCCCACCTCGGAGAGGTCGTAGCGCTTGGGGTCGAAGAACAGCCCGTCCACCAGGTTCTGGGCGTTCTCCAGGTTGACCGGCTCCCCGGGTCGCTGACGCCGGAAGACCTCCAGAAGTGCATCCTCCCTGGAGGTGGTGTCGTCCCGCTCCAGGGTGTTGCGGATCAGCCACGAACGCCCGAAGCGCTCCAGGATCTCCTCCGGCCCCCCGAACCCGAGCGCCTTCAGGAGCACCGTGACCGGAAGCTTCCTCTTGCGGTCTATCCTGACGGAGACATACCCCTTGGTCTCCACCTCGAACTCCAGCCACGAGCCCCGGTGCGGCATGAGGCTCGCCGTCAAGACCTGCTTGGTCGGGTCCTTGGGCTCCATCACGTACGCCCCCGGCGAGCGGACGAGCTGGGTAACGACGACCCGCTCGGTCCCGTTTATGATGAAGGTACCCCATTCGGTCATGAGCGGGAAGTCGCCCATGAACACGTCCTGCTCACGAACCTCGCCGGTCTCCTTGATGACAAAACGAACCCTCACAAACAGAGGAGCAGCGTAGGTCTTGTCCTTGGACATGCACTCCTCTATGGAGACCGGAGGCTCCTCGAACCGGTGCTCGCCAAACTCTACCGCGTAGGAGCCCGAGTAGTCCTCTATCGGAGATATGTCCTCCAGGGTCCGCCGGATGCCCTCGTCCACGAACTTCTGGAAGGAGCTGAGCTGTATCTGTATCAGGTTGGGCAGCTGGGCATCAGCGGACTGCAGACGGGCGTAGGAGTGCCTCTTTCGGCGCACGATAGGGGTTACCAAATTTGCTCTCCTCCAGCTTGAATCGTTGAAGAATGGCCGAACACGCAAACAGGTATCTTACCCTCCGCTCGGGGAGACGTCAAGAGAAACCGCGAGGGTAAAATTAAAAACCGCTATATGAGAGTTTGTGGGCGGTGTCCTCGAGGACACCGCCCACAGTGTAGCACGTCCGGGTAAGGAGGGCTACAAGGCTACCTCAGCTCGACGGTGGCCCCGGCCTCCTCCAGCTTGGCCTTGAGCGCCTCGGCCTCCTCCTTGGGCAGCCCCTCCTTGACCGGGTTGGGGGCCTCGTCCACCAGCGCCTTGGCCTCCTTCAGGCCCAGACCGGTAGCGGCGCGGACCTCCTTGATGACCTGGATCTTCTTCGCCCCCGCGTCCTGCAGGATAACGTCGAACTCGGTCTTCTCCTCCTCGGCTGCCGCAGCCTCTGCCCCAGCGGCACCGGCTGCGGCAGGGGCGGCTGCAACGGCGGTGGCCGAAACCCCGAAACGCTCCTCGAGCGCCTTCACCAGCTCCGAGAGCTCGAGGACCGTCATGTTCTCGATCGCCTCTATCAGCTCTTCCTTCGACAGCGCCATCTCTTTCTTCCCTCCTGACTCTCTTTCTCTTCTACGCCTGCTGGGCCTGCTTCTGCTCGGCTATCTGGCCGAGGGCGACCACAAGACCCTGGATGGTGTTGTTCAGCACGCTCACCAGCCCGGAGATGGGAGCCGCCATCCCGCCGACCACCTGGGCGAGGAGCTGCTCACGGCTGGGCAGTCTCGAGAGGGCCTCGACCTCTTGCTCGTTCAGAACCCGTCTCCCCTCCAGCAGCCCGCCCTTCAGCCGGAAGGTCTCGACCTGATCCGCGTACTCGGCCATAAGCTTGGCGGCGGCCACCGGGTCCCGGGAGAAGGCCAGCGCCGTCGGCCCCACCAGAAACTCCGTCAAGCTTGGTAGCCCGGCCTCCTCCGCGGCCCGGAGCGTGAGCGTGTTCTTCGCCACCACGAAGTCCACGCCCGCTTCCCGGCTGCGGCGCCGCAGCTCGGTGCTCTGGGCCACGTCCATCCCCTGGTAGTCCACGAGGACCACCGAGTTCTCCCGCAACTTCTCGGCCAGCTCCTCTATGATCTGCGCCTTCTGCTCCCGTTTCACCTCTGCTCCTCTACGTCGAAAGCCCCGGGGCCGCAGAGGGCTCCCGGGGCTTCCCGGCATCTTCTCCTCTCTGCGGCCTCGGCCGGGGGCACACTCTCTGTGCGTGGCCTTTAAACCTCCTCGGTCCCGGCTGTCTTCGGCCTTCGTCTTCTCTTGTACCGTCTAGCTCAGTTCCGCGCGCGAGATATTACTCCCTCTCCACCGAGGGGTCAACCTTGACGGAGGGCCCCATGGTGGTGGTGAAGACCACTGACTTGATGTACCGACCCTTCACCGCCGCCGGACGTGCCCGCACCAGCTCCTCGCGCAGAGCGAAGTAGTTCTCCAGCAGGCTGTCCACGTCGAAGGACTTCTTCCCCAGCACGGTGTGGACGATCCCGTAGCGGTCCACCCGGTACTCGACCTTGCCCCGCTTTATCTCC
>JADDKG010000204.1 GCA_020253895.1 Rubrobacter sp. | reverse complement strand
GCAGGGTGCTCTTGCCCACGTTGGGCCGCCCGATTATCGCGATGCCGGGGAGCTCGGGTTCCTCGGGAGGTGCTGCCTCCGGCAGGCGGGACACCACCTCGTCCAGAAGATCCCCCACGCCGATACCGTGGAGCGCCGAGACGGGGTGGGGTGCGCCCTCCCCAAGCGAGTAGAACCGGTAGCGCTCGGCGTCGTTTGCGGGGTCGTCCAGCTTGTTCACCGCCAGCACCACCTCTGCCCCCGACCGGAGCAGCTCCCGGGCTATGGCCGCGTCCGCCTCGGTGGGGCCCGTGCGGGCGTCGGCCAGGTGGATTATGACGTCTGCCTCCTCGACGGCCACCCTGGCCTGCAGGGTGACCAGCGCCTCAAGGCCCATCCTGGCCGAGGGCTCCATCCCGCCGGTGTCCACCAGCAGGAACTCCCGGCCCGCCCACTCGGCGCGGGAGTACCCCCGGTCGCGGGTGGTGCCGGGCTCCTCCGCGACCACCGCCCGGCGGCGGCCCAGAATCCTGTTGACAAGAGAGCTCTTGCCCACGTTCGGGGCCCCGACCACCGCGACGACGGGCAGCCTGCCGCTCATTCTCTCTCCTCCCTGCGGGGCAGGTTGTAGATCTCCTCGAGCACCTCTCTTGCGGCCCGCTGCAGCTCCTGACGGCCTCTCATCTCTTTGGGGATGGTTATAGCATCGCCGATGTACGCCCGGAAGCGCTCGCCCCGCAGCCGGGCCAGCGGCGAGGGCACGGGCCCCACGTAGACCGGGACGACCCGGGCCCCGCTGCGGGCGGCGAGCAGGGCAACCCCGCTCTTGGCCGAGGCCGGGTCCTCCCGCCGCTGGCGGGTTCCCTCGGGGAAGATCCCGAGCGCCTTTCCCGCCATCAGGTGCTTGAGCGCCACCCTAAGCGCCTGGTGCCCGCCCCCGCTGCGGTCCACCGGGAAGGCGCCGAGGATGCGGAAGATGGGACGCAGGGGCGGGATGAAGATCTCCTTCTTCGCCATCCACTGTATCCGCCGGGGAACCGCCATGCACACGAAAAGAGGGTCGAAGAAGCGCCGGTGGTTGGCCGCAACGATGAGCGGCCCCTCCCGGGGCACCTTCTCCTCCCCGTAGATGGTGAACCCCCAGACCAGCCACGCCACGAGCAGCACAGCCCGGCGCAGCAGCCCGTAGCCCGGCGGCACCTCAGCCCCTTCCTTCCGCCGCACGCGCCAGCCGGACCACCCTCTCCACGACCTCCTCGAGCCCCATCTCCGTGGTGTCTATAACGGCGGCGTCCGGGGCGGGCCTGAGCGGGGAGACCGCCCGCTCGGAGTCCTGCCGGTCGCGCTCCAGGATGGCCCTCCGGATCCTCTCCACCTCCCCCTCCCGCCCGGTCTGTGCCGCCCGGCGCCTGGCCCGCTCCTCGGGCGAGGCGGAGAGGAAGACCTTCAGGTCGGCGTCGGGCAAGACCACGGTCCCTATGTCCCTCCCCTCGACCACCGCCCCTCCCGCCCGCCGGGCCCGCTCGGCCGCCTCCCGCTGCACCGGGAGCAGCACCCGCCGTACCTCCGGATGGGCCGAGACCCTTGAGGCCGCGGCGGAGACCTCAGGAGCCCGCAGCTCGCCCTCCGGAACCCGCCTCCCGTCAACGAGGACCCCCCCGGGCTCCAGCCGGACGCGCCCCGCGAGCCGGCCCAGTGCCTTCCCGTCTTCCAGGTCCACCCCCTCCCTCAGGGCGAGCAGCGCCACCGCCCGGTACGCCGCCCCCGTGTTGAGGTTGACCAGCCCCAGCCTCTGCGCGACCAGCCGGGCGACCGAGCTCTTGCCGCTCCCCGCCGGTCCGTCTATGGCTATGATGATCCCCGTCTTCTCCACGGCCAGAAGAGAAGTATAGTCGGCGCCTAGCCGCCCCGCCGCAGCCCCTCTAGAAGCCCGAAGTACCCGGGGAGCGTCTTGGTCACGCAGCCGGGGTCCGTTATCCTCACCCCCCTCACCCGTAGGCCCACCAGCGAGAAGGCCATCGCCATCCGGTGGTCGCCGTAGGTGCGGATCGCCGCCGGACGAACCCTTCCAGGTATTATGCGTAAACTGTCGGGGCCTTCGTAGACCCGGACGCCGAGGCGGGAGAGCTCTGCGGCGACGGCGGCGAGGCGGTCGGTCTCCTGAAGGCGGGTGTGGGCGACGTTTTTTATGAGGGTGGGGGTGGAGGCGAAGGGGGCGATGGCGGCGAGGGTCATCATGGTGTCGGAGATGGAGTTCATGTCGGCCTCGACGCCGCGCAGGCGGCGGGGACCCTGTACCTCTATGCGGTCCTCGGCGAGCACCACGCGGCAGCCCATGCGGCGGAGGATCCCGGCGAAGGCGACGTCTCCCTGCAGGGAGGAGCGGCCCAGGCCAGGGATGACGACGCGTCCTCCGGTGAGGGCGGCGGCGGCCATGAAGTAGGAGGCGGCGGAGGCGTCGGGCTCTACCCGGTAGGTGGCCGGCCGGTAGGACCCGGGGGCGACCCGGTAGGCGGCGCGGGGGGCGTCCTCCTCGACGGCGGCGCCAAAGTCCCGCATCACCCGCACGGTGATGTCCACGTAGGGGCGGGAGACCAGGGCCCCGGCGGGCCGCACCGTGAGGCCGCCGGGGAGGCAGGGGGCGCTGATGAGGAGCCCGCTAAGGAACTGGCTGCTCCTCTCCCCGGGGACGGCTATCTCCCCCCCGCCGCGCAGGCCGCCGCCGCGCACCACGATGGGGAGGCGACCCTCCTCTTTCTCGTAGTCGATCCGGGCGCCGAGGCGGCGCAGGGCCTCGACCAGCTCCGCCACGGGACGCTCGCGCATCCGGGGCGTCCCGTCCACCCGGTAGGGACCGGTACCGAGGGCGAGCGCGGGGGGGAGAAAGCGGGCCACCGTCCCGGCGTTGCCCACGAAGAGGTCGGCCGAGGAAGCGGGGATCCCGCCTCCCCGTCCCGAGACCTCCACCGCTCCTTCCACCACCCGCACCCCGAAGCCCAGCCTCACCAGCGCGCTCATCAGCCAGAACGGGTCGTCGGAGAAGAGGGGGTTCTCTATCCGGGAGGTTCCCTCGGCGAGGGCCGCCACCAGAAGCGCCCGGTTGGTGATGGACTTGGAGCCCGGGAGGCGCACCGTCGCGTCCACCGGGCGCTCCAGCGGGGCTATCTCCAGCTCCCCGGGGAACTCACCCCTTACATCCTCTATCCCGAAGTCAACCCCCGGGACGCCGGACAGCCCCCTCATCCCCCGAGCCCCTCCAGCTCCGCCGGGCTCAGCGGCCGGTGGCCGCCCGGCTGCAGATCACCCAGCAGGACGGGGCCTATCCGGACCCGCTTCAGGGAGAGCAGCTCCAGCCCGACCGCCGCGCAGGCCCTACGTATTATGCGTTTGCGACCCTCGTGGATGGTGAGGTGGAAGGTGGTGGAGCGCGGGCCGCGCCGGAGGTTGGAGAGCATGGGGGGGTGCATCGGCCCGTCCTCCAGCGTGGGCCCTGCGGCGAGGTGCCGGAGGGCCTCTTCGGGGGCGTCTTTCCGGACGGTGAGCTCGTACTCCTTCTCTATCCGGGAGGAGGGGTGGGCCACGCGGTGGGCGAGCCCGCCGTCGTTTGTCAGCAGCAGGAGCCCGGAGGTGTCCCTGTCCAGGCGGCCTAGATCGGAAG
>JADDKG010000203.1 GCA_020253895.1 Rubrobacter sp. | reverse complement strand
GTGGCGGAGCATGCATGAGATGCATGCTCCGCCACCTCGCCTTTCTGGTAGGATTAGGATGCCGGGCGGGTGAGGTTTTGCCCGGACCCTCTGATTTTAGGGGAAAGGCTGATTTCGGGAGGTCTAGCTGTGGAAGGGACGCAGGCCAGGCACGAGGCTCTGGGGCTCGACGAGGGCGACCTACTCCGGATGTACCGGGTCATGCTTCTGGCCCGGCGGGTCGACGAGCGGTCGTGGATCCTGAACCGCCAGGGCAAGGCGGCGTTCGTCATCTCCTGCCAGGGGCAGGAGGCGGCGCAGGTGGGGACGGCGATGCACCTGAGGCCCGGCTACGACTACGTCTACCCCTACTACCGCGACCACGGGGTCGTGCTCACCCTGGGGATGAGCGCCCGGGACGAGCTGCTCGCGCTGCTCGGCAGGGAGGAGGACCCGAACAGTGGCGGACGGCAGATGCCGGGTCACTTCTCGAGCCGGGAGCTCAACATCGTCACCGCCTCGGCGCCCATAGCGGTGCAGTTCCCGCAGGCGGTGGGCAGCGCCCTGGCCTTCAAGATGCGCGGGGAGGACGGCGTGGTGCTCGTCTGCGGCGGCGAGGGCTCCACCAGCGAGGGCGACTGGCACGAGGCGATGAACTTCGCCGGGTTGCACGATCTGCCGGTGGTCTTCCTGATCCAGAACAACCACTACGCCATCAGCGTGCCGGAGCCGCTGCAGGTCGCCGGCTCCATAGCCCGGCGGGCGGAGGGCTACGGCTTCCCGGGCGTGGAGGTGGACGGCAACGACGTGCTCGCGGTCTACGAGGCGGCCGGGGAGGCCTTCGCCCGGGCCCGGCGGGGCGAGGGGCCGACGCTCATCGAGGCCAAGACCTACCGGCTGACCGCCCACTCCTCTGACGACGACGACCGGCGCTACCGGGAGCGGGAGGAGGTCGAGCAGTGGCGGCTGAAGGATCCCATCCCGCGCTTTGAGCGGTACCTGATGGAGAACGGCATCCTGGACGAGGAGGCCCGGGACCGGATCGACGCCGAGGTGCGCGAGGAGGTCCGGCAGGCGAGCGAGTACGCCGAGAACGCGCCGGTCGCCGAGCCCTCCTCCGTGCTGGAGGGCGTCTACGCGGAGGAGGGCTAGCGGTGGCGGTAAAGACCCTGCTCCAGGCGATACACGAGGCCCTGGCCGAAGAGATGCGCTCCGATGAGCGGGTCATGGTCATGGGCGAGGACGTGGGCCGGGCCGGGGGGGTCTTCCGGGTCACGGAGGGCCTGCAGAAGGAGTTCGGCCCCTACCGGGTGCTGGACACCCCGCTGGCAGAGAGCCTCATCGTGGGCTCGGCCATAGGGCTCTCGGTCAACGGGATGCGCCCGGTGGCCGAGATACAGTTCGCGGACTTTATCCCGCCGGCCTTCGACCAGATCGTCTCGGAGGCCGCGCGCTTCCACTACCGCTCGAACGGGGCCTGGAGCGTCCCCATAACCATCCGGGTGCCCTACGGGGCGGTGCACGGCGGGGCCCTCTACCACTCCCAGTCCAACGAGGCCTACTTCTGTCAGGTTCCGGGGCTGAAGGTGGTCGCCCCCACCTTCCCGGCCGACGCCAAGGGGATGCTCAAGAGCGCAATCCGGGACCCGAACCCGGTGCTCTTCTACGAGCACAAGCGGACCTACCGGCTCCTCAAGCAGGAGGTGCCCGAGGAGGAGTACACCGTCCCCCTTGGACGCGCGAAGGTCCACCGGAGGGGGGAGGACATCACCGTCTGCTCCTACGGCCTGATGCTCCACTACGTATTGGAGGCGGCGGAGAGGCTCTCCGGGGAGCACGGCGTGGAGACCGAGGTTGTAGAGCCGCTGACCCTCTACCCCCTGGACCGGGAGACGATCCTGGATTCGGCCAGGAAGACCGGGAAGTTCCTGGTGGTGGTCGAGGCCAACATCACCGGGTCCGTCGCCGCCGAGATCGCAGCCCTGGTCGCCCAGGAGGCGTTCGAGTGGCTGGACGCCCCGGTGATGCGCCTCGGTACCCCGGACGTGCCCGCCGCGGCGTTTGCCCGGCCGCTGATGGACCACCTGATACCCGACCGGGCGCGGGTGGAGAAGGCCATGCTGGAGCTGGCCCGGTACTAGGGGAGGGGGAGCAGAGTGGCCAAAGCTATCACCATGCCCCAGCTGGGGGAGAGCGTCACCGAGGGGACCATAGCCCGCTGGCTGAAGGCCGAGGGCGAGGAGGTGGAGAAGGACGAGCCCATAGCCGAGGTGGACACGGACAAGGTGAGCGCCGAGCTGCCCTCGCCGCTTGCTGGCCGGATAGAGCGGCTGCTGGTCCCCGAGGGGACCACGGTAGAGGTGGGGGCGGAGATCGCGTTGGTCGCCACGGCGGACGAGGCGCCGGAGGAGGGGCCCGCGCGGGAGGATCTCCTGCGCTCCGAGGGACCCACCGAGGAGTTCCCTGCCGCCGGGACGCGGGCCCAGCCGGTCGCCGCGGGGCCTGGGGAGTCCCGGACCGCGGCCACAAGCCGGGAGGAAGGCGACGGGCGGGGCGGCAGGGTCCCGACCGCCGAGGAGCTGCGCCTGAGCCGCTCCTCCCCGGTGGTCCGCCGGCTGGCCGCCGAGCACGGCGTAGAGATCTCCGAGATCCGGGGCACCGGCATCGGCGGGCGGGTGACGAAGAAGGACATCGAGGCGTACATCCGGGAGCGGGAGGCGCCTCCCCGCGAGGAGGCCCCGCCGCGGCCCGCGCCGCCGCGCGAGCGGGTCGAGGTCTACGAGGGGGATGAGGTCGTCGAGGTCACCAGCGTGCGGCGGGCGATAGCCGACCGGATGAGCCGGAGCAAGCGGGAGGCGCCGCACGCCTGGACGCTGGTGGAGGCGGACGTGAGCGGCCTGGTGCGGCTGCGGGAGGCGCGCAAGGAGGAGTTCCTCCGCCGGGAGGGGATAAACCTCACCTACCTTCCCTTTATCGTCAAGGCCGCCGTGGAGAGCCTCAAGGAACACCCCGTGCTCAACTCCGTGTGGGACGGCGACAGGATCGTGCTGCGCCGGAGGATCAACGTCGGCATCGCGGTGGACCTGGAAGGGGGGGCGCTGATCGTCCCGGTCATAAAGGACGCCGACGACTACGGTATCGTGGGGCTCGCCCGCCGGATAGACGAGGTTGTCCGGAAGGCCCGGGAGCGGCGGCTCTCCCCCGACGACGTGTCGGGGGGCACCTTCACCGTGAACAACCCGGGGGCTCTGGGCAGCGTGGTCTCCACCCCGATCATCAACCACCCGCAGGCGGCGATCCTCTCGGCCGAGGCGATCGTAAAGCGCCCGGTGGTGCTGGAGGACGACTCGATCGCGGTGCGCTCCATGATGAACCTGGAGGTCTCCTTCGACCACCGCATCCTGGACGGCGGGGCGGCGCTGCGCTTTTTGAACGCGGTCAAGAGGCGGCTGGAGTCCTACACCCCGGAGAGCGGCATAAGCTAGTAGACCGCCCGTGCGCTGCGGTATCGTCATCCCGGCGGGGGCTCCCTCGGGTAGCCCGCCGGTGTATTGCGGAGGGAGGGTGGTCCTGTGATCGGGGCGGGAGAGGCCGTGGTGAGGGTGCTGGCGGGTGCCGGGGTGCGGCGCGCCTACACCGTGCCGGGGGAGAGCTTTCTGGAGGTGCTCGACGCGGCGGAGAGGCACCCTCAGATAACCCTCGTCTCCACCCGCCACGAGTCGGGGGCCGCGTTCATGGCGGAGGCGGAGGCCAAGCTCACCGGGGTGCCCGCGGTGGCGATGGCCACCCGGGGGGTGGGGGCCTCGAACCTGGCCATAGGGGTCCACACCGCGAGGCAGGACTCCACGCCGATGGTGGTGCTCCTGGGGCAGGTGGAGACTTCTTTCGCAGGCCGGGAGGCCTTCCAGGAGGTGGATCTTCCGGGCTTCTACCGGCACATCACCAAGTGGTCGGCCACGGTGTACCGCGCCGACCTGCTTGCCGGGTTCGTGGAGAGGGCCTTGCGGACGGCGACCTCCGGGCGTCCCGGACCGGTGATGCTCGCCCTTCCCGCCGACGTTCTGGGGGAAAGGGTGGCCCCGCCGGAGACGCGGGCACCCCTGTCTCCTCCGCGGCCCGCCCCTTCCCGGAGTGAGGCGCGCCGGGCGGCGGGTTTGCTGGGGGCCGCGTGCCGGCCGGTGATCGTAGCGGGGGAGCTCTCCGGCGGGGCGCGCGGGGAGCTTGTGGGGGTCGCCGAGCGCTACGGGGCCGGGGTCTACACCGCCTTCCGCCGCCAGGACCGGTTCCCCAACGGGCACCCTAACTACCTGGGGCATCTCGGGCTGGGGACGCCCCCCTCGGTGCTGCGGGCGCTGGAGGAGGCCGACGTCGTGCTCGTGGTGGGCTGCAGGCTGGATGAGGCCACCACCCAGGGGTACGCGCTGCCGCGCCGGGAGCAGGCGGTGGTCTCTATACACCCAGATCCGGAGACGGCGCAGCTCTTCCCGGCGGAGGTGGCGATGGCCGCGGACGTGCGGGAGGCGCTCGCCCTTCTGCTGGAGCTGGCCCCGGAGGAGCCCCCGAGACGGGACTGGTCCGGAGCCCGGACGGCATACCTCCGGGCCCGCCGGGTCCCGCCATCGCGCGCCGGGAGCGGGGTGGACCCGGCGCGGGCGGTGGCGGCG
>JADDKG010000202.1 GCA_020253895.1 Rubrobacter sp. | reverse complement strand
CATGGCGCAGATCTTCATCGCGTGCGGGCAGCGGGCGGTAAACGGGCAGCCCTGCGGAGGATGGAGGAGGTTCGGGGGCGAACCGGAGATCGGGACGAGGTCCCGGCTGCGGTCCAGCGTGGGGAGCGGCACCGAGGTCAGAAGACCCCAGGTGTAGGGGTGCTTCGGGTCGTGGAAGACCTCGTGTACCGTGCCCGTCTCCACGATCTTCCCGGCGTACATCACCGCCACCCGGTGAGAGACCTCGGCCACCACCCCGAGGTCGTGGGTGATCAGGATGACCGACAGCCCCCGCTGCTCCTGCAGGTCGCGCAGAAGCTCCAGGATCTGGGCCTGGATGGTCACGTCGAGCGCGGTGGTGGGCTCGTCGGCGATGAGGATGTCCGGATCGCAGGCCAGGGCTATGGCTATGACCACCCGCTGGCGCATCCCGCCGGAGAACTGGTGGGGGTACTGGTCCACCCGCGTCTCCGGCTTGGGGATGCCGACCATCCTCAAGAGCTCCACTGCCCGCTCCCGGGCCGCCCGGCGCGAGAGCCCTAGGTGCCGCCGCAGGCTCTCCGCGATCTGCCGGCCGACCTTCATGGTGGGGTTGAGCGAGGTCATCGGGTCCTGGAAGACCATCGAGATCCGGCGCCCCCGGATACCGCGCATCTGGCGCTCGGGGATCTTCAGGAGGTCTCTGCCATCGAAGAGGGCCTCTCCCCCCTCGATGGTGCTGTTGGCCTCCGGCAGCAGCCGCATTATGCTCTTCGCCGTGACGCTCTTGCCGCTGCCCGACTCCCCGACGATGGCGAGGGTCTCCCCCCGCCGCAGGTCGAAGGACACCCCGCGGACGGCCTCCACCCTGCCCGCGTAGGTGCTGAAGGAGACCCGCAGGTCCCTCACCCGCAGGATTACATCGTTGTGCATAGGCATCAATTCTACTTCCTCATCTTCGGGTCGAACGCGTCGCGCAGCCCGTCGCCCAGCAGGTTAAAGCAGATCATGATCAGGCAGAAGACCGCCGACGGGATCCACAGCAGGTAGGGGTGGAACTTTATCTCGCTCGCCCCCTCGTTTATCAGGGAGCCGAGCGAGGCCTGCGGCACCTGGATCCCCAGCCCGATAAAGCTCAGGAAGGCCTCGGCGAAGATTGCCGAGGGGATGGTGAACATCAGGTTGATGATTATCGGGCCCAAAGAGTTCGGGATCAGGTGCTTCCACACCAGCCGGAAGTTGCTCGCCCCTAGCGAGCGCGAGGCGAGGGCAAACTCCTGCTCCTTGAGCTGCAGCATCCTGCCCCGGACGATCCGGGCCATGTACACCCAGCCGGTAAGCCCGATGGCGATGGAGATGGTGATGATGCCGGGCTCGAAGACCACCATGGCCAGGATGGCGACGACCAGCGAGGGGATACCGACCAGAACCTCTATTATCCGCTGCATCACGTCGTCCACCCGGCCCCCCAGAAAGCCGGAGACCGCCCCGTAGGTGACGCCGACTGCCAGGTCCAGAAATGCCGCCAGAAAGGCGATGTACAGCGAGACCCGGGTCCCGGCCCACACCCGGCTCCACATGTCCCGGCCGAACTCGTCGGTGCCGAACCAGAACTCCGCCGAGGGGCCCTGGTACCGGCGGCTGAGGTCCTGGGCGAAGGGCCCGTACTGCGAGAGCAGCGGCCCGACGATAAAGGCCATGACGAAGAGCAGGATGATCGCGCCGAGGCTCAGGAGCGCCCCCTTGTTCTGCTTGAGGCGCATCCAGGAGTCCTTCCAGAAGCCTACCGGCGGCCCTGCCAGCCGTTCGCCCGCGGTCTCATCGATCTCTATGGCCCCGAACAGGTCGGGGGTGAGATCCCGGCGTCGTGTCTCCATGTCTCTCACTCCTTCGCTCCGGAGACGCGTATACGGGGGTCGACCACGCCGTAGAGGATGTCCTGTATGAGCAGCGCCACTATAAAGAGCGCCGAGAAGAAGATGGTGGTCCCCAGGATCATGGCGTAGTCGTTCACGAACACCGACTGCACGAACATCTCCCCTATCCCGGGCACCGCGAAGATCTGCTCGATCACCAGCGACCCGGTTATGAGGTAGATGGTGAGCGGCGCCAGCACGGTGATGAGGGGGATGAGGGCGTTGCGCAGCACGTGCCGGACGATGACCGCCACGTTGGAGATGCCCTTGGCCCGGGCCAGCACCACATAGTCCTGCCCCATGACCTCCAGCATCTCCGAGCGGACGAACCGGGCGACCGTGGAGATGACAAAGACCGAGAGCGCAAGCGACGGCAGTATGGAGTGCCGGTAGCTCTCGAAGAAGGCTATGGGGAACCAGCCGAGCTTCACCCCGAACCAGTACTGCAACAGAGGCCCGAGCACGAAGTTCGGCACCCCGATGCCGATCACCGCCACCACCACCGCAAGGGTGTCCCAGATGGTGTTGTGCCTCAGGGCGGCGACCACGCCGAGCACAAGCCCCACCACCAGGCCGAAGATCACCGCCTGTACCCCTACGAACATGGAGACCGGTGCCCGCTGGAGGATCATCTGGGTTACGGGACGGCTCTCGTAGTAGAAGGAGTTGCCGAGATCCCCCTGGGCCACGTTCCACACGTACTTGGCGTACTGCACGTACAATGGCTCATCCAGACCGTACTTCTCAAAGAGCTGCTCCCGGATCTGCGGCGTGAGCTTGTCGTCGGCAAAGGGCGTTCCCGGAAGCAGCTTGCTGATGAAAAACGTCACGCTGATGATGATGAACAGCGTGATCAGCATGTAGACCAGACGCTTCGCTACGTACCTTAACATGAGCTATGCAACCGCCTCCCCGGTACTATACAGGCCCCGGGAGGCGAGGGCTCCTCGGGATGCCCCCGCCCCCCGTCCGGGCCGCAAAACCGGACGCCTCTACTCCTCTAGCCTCCACCACTTCACGTCGATGCCGGCGCCGTACTTGTGCTCGACGTAGTTCTTGATGGTGGGCCTTACGAGGCTGGCCTCCCCGTCGAAGTACATCGGCGCGGTGCCGGCGTCCTCCTGGACAAGGATCCTCTCGGCCTCGAGCAGCTGCTGCATCCGCCGGGCGAAGTTCGTCTCCTCCTTGGCCTGCCGGATGAGCTGGTCGTAGCGCTCATTCTCGTAGCCACCGGTGTTGAAGGAGGAGTCGCTGAGGAAGAGGTCCAGGAAGGTCATCGGGTCGTTGTAGTCCGCGATCCAACCCTGCCACGAGAGCTCGAACTCGCCGTTGGCCTCGAGCTCGAGCTTCCGGTCGAAGGGCTGGACCTTGACCCGGGTCTTCATCCCCAGGTTCTCCTGGAACTGGTTCTGCAGGAAGGTGGCGATGTCCCGCGCGGTGCTGTCGTCGTAGGCCAAAAGCTCGATGGT
>JADDKG010000201.1 GCA_020253895.1 Rubrobacter sp. | reverse complement strand
TGCTGAGCCCGGACCTGGAGAGCAGTGACCCGGTGGCCCGGACCCTGATCGGCCGGATGCGGCTCACGAAGGAGCAGATAAACTCCCTCGAGCTCCGCATCCTCGAGGAGGGCGACCCGCGCCTGGGGGTCGAGGCGTGGCTGGAGAGCAACGAGGAGGTCGTCCGGCCGTGGGTGGAGGCCGCAAAGCGGGTCGAAGACGCTTAAAATGTACGCCCGTCGTGAGCGCTAGAGGACACGCAGCGCCCTGTACCCTGCCGGGGGAGAGCCCCGGCTGATGCGGGCGTGGCCGAAGATCCTGCTGGTCGCGGTCGCGGCCCTGCTGGTGGCGGCGGGGTGCGGCGCCTCCTCCCAGGTGGCCGCCCGCTCGCAGGACGACCGGATCGACATCGCCTACACCGGCTGGCCGGAGGACGCGGCCATCGTGGGCGTCAGCCGGGCGCTGCTCGAGGACCTCGGCTACCGGGTCGAGGTACACAGGGTGAGCCAGCGGGAGGCCATCGAGGGGGTGGCCTCTGGCCGGTACGAGGTATTCCAAGACGTTTGGGTGCCGGTGCACGAGGAGCTGCTGAGCCGGGCCGGGGAGGGCAGGGACAACCCCCTCGATGGCAGGCTCGACGAGGTGGACCTGCTCAACTCCTGGGTGGTGGGGGTGACAAGGTCCGGCCTTGCCGCGCCCTCCTACATAGGGATAAACCGGGTGGACGAGATAGAGGGCTCCGGCGCCCGCCGGGCCCTGGTGCCCGCCCCGGACGCCTCGGCCCTCGGCCCGCTGCCGGAGCGGGTGCTCTCCCGGTGGGGCCTGGAGGTGGAGGAGTACCGGTCGGCCTCAGCGATGCTGGAGGAGGTCGGGCGCCTCTACCGCAAGAGGGAGCCCTTCGTGTTCGTGGCCTGGGCGCCGCACTGGATGAACCGGGAGTATGAGATCACCTACCTCGAGGACCCGCAATACGAATTAGGGAGCCTCACCCTCCCGGCCGAGATCCGGATCATCGCCCGCCGCGGTATGGAGGAACAGCAGCCGCTGGCCTACGCCCTGATAGACACCATCGTCCTCACCCAGTCTCAGGTGGAGGACATCCAGCTGGCCATCCGGGAGGCCGGGAGCCCCGAGGAGGGCGCCCGGAGGTGGCTCGCGGCCAACGGGGACCTGCGCTCCACCTGGCTGCGGAACGCGGGTGCCCAGGCCGCCGCCTCCTAGGCGCGAAGCTCCATCATCCGGCGGGCCTCGGCCAGCGTCCCCTCCATCACGGGCTCTGGCGCGGAAAGCGGCCTGCCGAAGCTCACCTGGGTCTCCACCCTCCGCAGCGGCGGCAGCAGCATCTGCAGGGCGGCGGCGAGCCACCGGCGGTCCTCCTCCCTGCGCCGCACCAGGATCAGCGGGTTTCTGAGGGCGGCGCGGGAGAGCACCCCGCTCACCACCGCCGGGACCACCACCAGCCCGGGGACCAGCCGGGCGAAGAGGGCGATGCTCTCCGACCAGCCGTCGAGGGCGCGGGCCTCCTCCGGGAACAGGGCGGGGTCCGGCTCTATCCTCCCCGCCGGGAAGGTCAGCAGCGCTCCCCCCGCGCGCAGGTGCCGGGCCGCGGCCCGGATCAGGGCCACCCTCCCGCCCCTCTCCGGTATGGTGAGCAGATGCCCGGCGGTGTTCGGCAGGGCGTCGAGGAACGGGCGCCGGGCGGCCACCACCCGCAGGTCCTGCCGGGGGATGGCGGCGAACAGTGCCACCGCATCGGCGAGGCCCGGGTGGTTGGAGACCACCAGCAGCGGTCCCTCGGGCGGGATGTTGCCGGCCCCCGAGACCTCGAAGCGCCGGGCCATGCGGAAGACCGCCCAGGAGCCCCCCGCCCCGAGGCCCGCCTCCCCCACGAAGGCGTCATAGAGGGCGATCTTACGGGCCGTGCTCCGCACGAGGGGCTTCGCCAGCCGCTCCAGGAGCCGCCGGCCACGGGCCTCAGGCCCCACCCCGAAGGCCTCCACGAGATCGGCCGCGCAGACGCCGGTCAGCCGCTCCACGCGCGCGGGGTCCTCCGGGGAGGGGGCCGGGCTTCGCCCCGGTGCCCGGGGGCCTTCCGGAAGCTGGGAGGCCGTAGGACGCACGCTACCCCTGTATACGCGGCCGGGGAGGGGTCGGTTCGCGTCTGCTACCGGCGGCGTACGATCTCCACCGCAGAGCGGGCGAACACCGTATCCTCCAGCCGGACGTGCGGCTTGCTCACCTTCACCCGCACCGCCTCCACCAGGGGGTGCTCCTCCAGCACCTTCGCGGCGATCCTCTCGGCGACCGTCTCGGTCAGGCCCACCGGCTCGCCCTCCACTATCCGTCGGGCCAGCCGGTGCACCTCGGAGTAGTCCACCGTCTTGGAGAGGTCGTCCGAGAGGCCGGCGGGGCGCAGGTCCAGCCTCATCTCCACGTCGACCACGAAGGGCTGGCCCAGCTCGCGCTCGGCCTCGAGGGTGCCGTGGCGGCCGAAGAAGGTCATCCCCTCCAGGAGGATCCGGTCTTCTGTATGCGCGTTCATCCAACCCAGTATACGTCCGCGTAATAATCTTTGCCCGGGGCTCTGCCGCCCTGTAAGCTGATGGGAGAGCCCGGAGGGAGCGCGCAAAACCATGGGAGAGGAGCCGACCCGCCTGCCGACGGTGACCCTCAGCTACGCCCAAACCCTCGACGGCCGGCTGGCCACCGCCACGGGCAGCTCGCAGTGGATCAGCTGCAAGAGCTCCCTCGTCCACGCCCACGGTCTGCGGGCCGGGCACGACGCGGTGATGGTGGGGGTCGGCACCGTCCGCCGGGACGACCCGCGGCTGACAGCCCGGCTGGTGCCCGGGGAGGATCCCCTGAGGGTGGTGGTGGACAGCGCCCTCAGGACCCCACCCTCGGCGGCGGTGCTCTCCGACGGCAGGGCAAGGCGCACGGTGCTCGCGGTGACCGCCCGGGCGCCCCAGGAGCGTTGCGTCCGGGCGGAGGAGCTCGGGGCCCGCGTCCTGCGGCTACCGGAGAACGGGGAGGGGAGGGTGGACCTGCGGGCCCTGCTCGCCGCCCTCCGGGAGCGGGGGGTCCGTTCGGTGATAGT
>JADDKG010000200.1 GCA_020253895.1 Rubrobacter sp. | reverse complement strand
GGGGTGCTCGGGGACCCGACCCGCGCCGAGGCGGGGAGGGGCGCCGCCTATCTCGAGGCCCGGGCGGAGGAGATAGCCCGGGCCGTGCTGGGGTCCCCGGGTGGCGGGGGATAGGCCGGTGGAGCGCCGGAGGCGGCTGTGGGAGGAGGCACTCGTGCTGCCTCCCCGGCGCGGCTTGCGGGAGAGCCTCGTCGGGGAGCTCGCCGCCTACCTGGGCCTCCCGGAGCGGGAGGTGGCCCGGCGCTGCGAGGGTGCGGCCGCCAGGCTCGCCGCCGCCTGGCGGTCCGCCGCGCCCGGGGCGCCCTCCGAGGTGGCCGCCTTTTACCGGGAGGCCCGGGACTACCTCTACGACCTGACCTGGTGGCACGCGCTGGTCAGGGACCGGAGCGCGCTCGCGGGGGTGGGGGCCCTGGAGGCGGCCCTCGAGCACCGGGCCCGCACGGTCCTGGACTTCGGCAGCGGCATCGGATCGCTCGGCATCCTCCTCGCCCGCCACGGTCTGGAGGTGACCCTCGCGGAGATCAACCCCGCGCTCAGCGCCTACGCCCGCTGGCGCCTCGCCCGGCGCAACCTCACCGCCCGGCTGCTGGACACGGGAGGCGAGCGGCTGCCGGAGGGGGCCTTTGACCTGATCTCGGCGGTCGACGTGCTGGAACACCTGCCGGACCCGCAGGAGGCTCTGCGGTCGCTCGCCGCGGCGCTCAGGCCCGGAGGGACCCTCTTCGTCCACCTCCCCTCCGGGAAGGACCTGCTGCACCCCATGCACCTCTGGGGCGGCGCGGAGGCCTTTCTCGGGCATCTGGAGGAGGCCGGGCTGTGGCTGGAGAGGGCGGAGGGAACCTCGTTCGTGCTCCGGCGCGGCCCCGCCCCGCGCTACCGGCTCCACGGCGGCCTCTCGCTCCGGCGGGCGGGGGGAGGGTGGGTTCTCCTCTCGGAGCGCCCGCTCGCCGCCCTCCGCCTCGGCCCGGAGACCGCCCGGCTTCTCGGGGCCCTCGGGGAGGGCAGGACGGCCCTCGGGGCCGCGCGGGAGGCCGGGCTGCCGCTTCCCCGGGCTTCGGAGCTCCTGGAGGGGCTCGCCGGACGGCGGGTGCTGGTGCGCTCGGGGGGCCCCGCCCCCTCCCGGTGGCCCTCCGTCACCGTCGTCGTCCCGGCCCGGGATAGGCCCCGCAGCACCCGGGAGTGTGTGGCGTCGCTGCTCGCCCTCGACTACCCGCGGGACCGGCTGGAGGTCATCGTCGTGGACGACGCCTCGGAGCCGCCGCTCTCCCGGGCGCTCTTTGGGCTGCCGGTGCGGGTGCTGCGCCTCCGGCGGCGGGCGGGGCCTTCCGCCGCCCGCAACCTGGGGCTCAGGGAGGCGCGTGGAGAGGTCGTGGCCTTCACGGACAACGACTGCGTCGCCCTCCCCGGTTGGCTGCGCGCCCTCGTGGCGCCGCTGTGCTGCCCCGGGGTGGAGGTAGCGGGCGGCCGGGTCCTCTCCCCGCCCCTGGAGGGGTGGATCGGGGCCTTCGAGGCCGCCCGGTCGCCGCTCGACATGGGCGCCGGGGGCGGGAGGGTCGGCCTGGGGGAGGCGGTACCCTACCTGCCCTCCTGCAACCTCGCCGCCGACCGTCGGGCCTTGCTGCGGCTGGGGGGCTTCGAAGAGGAGATGGAGCTCGGGGAGGACGCCGATCTCGTGTGGCGGGCGGTGCGCGCCGGGATGGGGATCCGCTACGAGCCCTCCGCCCGGGTGGTGCACCGGCACCGGACCCGGCTGGGGGCCTTTCTCCGGCGCCGGGCGGACTACGGCTCCTCCGAGGCCGACCTGCAGCGGCGGCACCCGGAGGCGGTGCGCCGGATGGTGCTCCCGGTCGCCGGGGCCCTCTGGCTCGCCGCCCTCGGCGCGCTCCCCCGCTCGCTGTGTGCGGCGGCCCTCCTCGCCGGGCTCTCCTCCCTCCTTACGGGGGCGGAGGCCGGGGCCAAGCTGCTCCGGGCGCGCCGGACGGGCGACCTCCGGCTCTCCGCCGGGAAGGTGCTCCGCGCGGTGCTTCGCCAGCACGGGGCGGAGCTCTACCACCTCGGCGCCGCCGTCTGCCGCTACTACGCCCTCCCGCTGTGCTTGGCCGCCGTCCGCCTGCGGTCCCTCCGGTTGCCGGCGCTCGTCCTGCTGCTCGTCCCGCCCTCCGTGGACCACCGGCGGTCGCGTCCCGGGCTCTCCCCGGCGGCCTTCGCGCTCCTCTACTGGCTGGAGATGGCCGCCTACCAGCTCGGCGTGTGGCGCGGTTGCCTGCGCCGGCGTACCCTGCGGCCGCTTCTCCCGCGGCCCCTCCCGCCCCCGCTGCTGAAGGAGCTTCTGCGGGGCATCCGGGCGAATCCCCGCCGTATCCCTTCTCGTATGGGTTATAAAGGAAGGCGTAAGTCCTCTTCCCTGCGGGGGGAACGCCGTAGCACCTGACAGGCTGGTAGACGACAACGGGATCTTTGCTTCCGGGGGTGGGCGCTGAGGGAGGCGCTGGTCCTCGCACCGCTCGTGCTGGGGCTGCTCTCGGCCCCCGCCGTCGCGGCCGTGGGGGCGTGGCGGCCGCGGGCTGCGGCCCCGGCCGGGGCGCTCTTCGCAGCCCTCTCCTTCGCGGCGGCGCTCGTGGGGTGGGTTCTCGTCCGGGGAGAGAGCGTCGTCCTCCCCTGGGCGCCCAGCCTCGGCGTGAGCTTCGCGGTCGAGCTGGACGGGCTCGCCGCGCTCTACTCCCTGCTCGCCACCGGCATCGGGTTCGCCGTGCTCGTCTACTCCGCGGGCTACCTCCCGCGGCATCTGGGGCACGAGGGGCGTCCCGCCGCCGAGGGCGGCCGCTTCTACTTCTTCATGCTGCTCTTTATGGGCGCGATGGTGGGCCTGGCCATGGCCCAGGACCTCATCCTCATATTCCTCTTCTGGGACCTCACCGCCATCGCCTCCTACTTCCTCATCGGGTATGACGCCCACAAAGAAGAGTCGCGCTACGCCGCGCTGATGGCGCTGCTTGTCACCGGGATCACGGCGGTGCTGCTGCTGGTGGGGGCGCTGCTCCTGCACGGAGCCTACGGGACCTTCTACGTCCCCGGGCTCGCGGAGCGTGCCCGGCCCGGC
>JADDKG010000020.1 GCA_020253895.1 Rubrobacter sp. | reverse complement strand
GTAGCCCTCGGTGTCCATGCTCTCCAGCGGGTAGAACTTCTCGTAGCCGAAGTTCTTCGCCACCGCCCGCCGGTTCTCGAAGTCCTCGGTGGCCGACTGGAACATCACCGTGTCGTAGCCCCGCTCCTTGAGGAGCTCCGGGAGGCACCTCGCGGGGATGCCGCCGGGCTCGGACTCGGTGATCTGCTGGGTGAGGTTGGGCATGATCCCGCAGTTGACCGAGACTATGGCCTTGGAGGTGTGGGGGACGGTGGTGTAGGCCCGCTCGGCGAAGATGCTGTGCTTCGAGAGCTCCTGTAGAAAGGGCGTGGTGTCCACGTCCCCGTTGTAGGGGGTGACGGAGAACGCCCGGGTGGACTCCAGATGGATAAAGACCACGTTCTTCTCCTGCGTGTGCCCGGTCGGGACGAGCCGGGCACCGGTCGGGGTCTCCATCGGCCTGACCCCGGGCATGGAGCTGAGGTCGAACCGGGCGGTCTCCGGGTACCCCAGCCCGGTCACCACCACGTTAACGAACCCGTCACGGGCGAAGGATGCCCCCGTACCCGCCATCCCGGAGAGGGATATGAGGCCGGCGGCGAGCAGCACGAACCCCGCGGCCTCGACCGGAAGCCGGGGGCGCGCCCGGCCCCCCTCCCGGCCCCGGAAGAGGGTGCGGGTGACGAGCCACGGCCCGAAGGCCGCGTAGAGCACCACCGCGGCGAGCGCCGCCACCGCGGAAACCGAGACCTCGCTGGCTATGACCGCCTGGATCTCGTCGAACTGGGCGAGCGAGAGCGCGATTATCCCGTAGTCGAGGGTGGAGCCGGTGGTCTGGAAGTACCGGTAGGCGGCGGTCTGGACGAGCAGGATGAGGATGGTCGTAGCGTGGAGCAGCACCAGCAGAACCGCCCGGGCCCTCCCCCGCCCGGCGACCGCGAACAGCCCCACCCAAAGCAGGGCGTAGCCCAGGTCAAAGAGCACGTCCGAGAGCAGCAGCTCCAGAAGCCCCCGGGGCCCTGCCCCGTCGAACCGGGAGAGGGCGCTCGCCGCCTTGAGCCCCAGGCCGTAGACGGTGAAGGGCACGAGCAGGCTAAAGAGGTACACCCACTCCCGCGCCCCCAGCATCCGGCGCAGCGCGCTCACCGGTATGTCCCCAGCCGCTTACGCAAACCTTGCAGATATTACCGGACTTCCGCCGCCTCCGCGGAAGCTCCCCCTAGGCCTGCCGCTCCTCGAAGATGGCCGCGGTCCGGGCGTGCCACTCCAGAAGCTCCTCGCGACGGCGCCGCAGCTCCCTCTTACCCACCCGGGAGGCGAGGTTGTTCTGCTCGGTCGGGTCCCGGGAGAGGTCGTAGAACTCCTCGGGCCGCTTGCCGTAGTGGTAGATGTACTTCTCGTAGCCACGGATGCTCGCCATCGCCGTGATGTCCGGCCGGCAGCTGAAGAGGAGGGTGCGCTCCTCCGGCGGCCGCAGCAGCGAGCGCCCGATGTACTCCCCGCCCGTCACCCTGAAGCCGAGCAGGTCCACGATGGTCGGGGGAAAGTCTATGAGCTGGACCGGCCCCTCGATCCTCGCCCCACCGTCGAAGCCCTGCGGGTCGTGGATGATGAGGGGAACCCGCAGCACCTCCTCGTAGGGGATGGGGTCGTGCCCTTTGAGCCCGTGCTCCCCGAAGGCCTCCCCGTGGTCGCCGTAGATCACGAAGATGGTCTCCTCGTAGAGCCCCAGCTCCTTGTACTGCCGGATGATGTTCCGCACCCAGAAGTCGTCGTAGCGGACGTTGTTGAGGTAGCGGTTTAGCATCTCCTCCCCGGAGAACCGGCGGCGCCCGTAGCGGTCGGGGACCAGGTACTGGTGGTGCGGGGTCACCCCGAGGTACATGACGAGGGTGGGCGAGGAGGCGTTCTCCTCGAGCCAGCGGCGGCTGGGCCCGAGCATGATGTCGTCCTCATACCCCAGGTAGTTGGACCGCTGGAAGCCCTCGGTGCTCATGTCCTCGAAGGCCTGGAAGTGCCCGTAGCCGAAGTTGCGCACCAGCTGGGCCCGGTTCTCGAACTTCTCGGTGGCCGACTGGAACCAGGCGGTCCGGTAGCCCTGCTCGGCCAGGAGGGCGGCGATCCCGGGGGCGGGGATGGCCCCGGGGCGGGCCTCCAGGATCTCGGTGTCCGGGTGGGGGTAGAGGCCGGTGTTCACCGAGGTTATGGCCTTGGAGGTGTGGGGGGTGGTGGTGTAGGCCCACTCGACGAGCAGGCTGTTGTCCCGGGAGAGCCCGGCGAGCAGCGGCATGGTGGCGATGTCCCGGTTGTAGGGGGTAACGGAGCGCTCGCGGGTGGACTCCAGATGTATGAGGGCCACGTGGCGGCGCCTGGTCCGGAAGGTGGGCTCGAGCCGGATGCCCCGCAGGGTGTTGGTGACCCGGACGCTCTGTGCGGCGGCGTCCATCCGGGACTCCTCTATCTTGGTGGCGACGAGGTTGGAGACCGGCGAGCGGGAGACGGAGGTCCCCTGCCCCCGGGCGGCCTCGGGCAGCAGCGACTCGCGCAGCAGGAGGACCCCCGCCCCAACCCCAACCCCCGAGGCGATGAACCTCCGGCGGCTCAGCCCCCGCCCACTACCCCTTGCGTCGGGCTCCCGGGCCGCCTCCTCCCTGCCGGCGGGCCCGAGAAAGGCCCTGGTGAAAACCCACGGCCCGAAGGCCGCGTACAGGACCGCCTCCGCGAGCACGAGCCACATGTACAGCGGCGCCTCGCTGGAGATGGCCCCCGTCGCCTCCCCGAAAGAGGTCAGGTAGTAGGCGACGACGCTGTAGTCGAGGGTGGCCCCGGTGGACCTGAGGTACTGGTAGGCGCTGGTGGAGATGGCGACCACGAGCACCGCGCTGGCGTGGAGCACCCCGAGCGCCACCCAGCGGCCCACCCCCCGGCGGAAGGCGGCGAGCAGCCCCACCCAGAGCAGGGCGTAACCGCCGAGGAAGAGGAGGTCCGAGCGCAGGAGCGCCAGCGTCCCGAGGACGCTGCCTGCCTCCCCCTGCAGCCGGAGCCCGAGCACCCTCAGGAGCAGGGTGTAGGCGGCGAGCGGACCGAGCAGGCAGAGCAGGTAGAACCAGTCCCGGCGGTCTAGAAGGCTCAGCGCGGATCTTCGCAGGCTCTGCGGCATACCGGCTCCCTATGATAGCGGCGGCAGGCGGCCTCCGCCGCCCTCAGCCCGGCGGGGGGCCCGGCGAGAAGCGCAGGGCGGCGGAGTTCATGCAGTAGCGGCGGCCGGTGGGGGGCGGTCCGTCGTCGAAGACGTGGCCGAGGTGGGCGTCGCAGGCGGCGCACAGCACCTCGGTGCGGCGCATGAGGAGGCTGCGATCCTCCCTGTAGGCCACGTTGGCCTCCTCTATGGGGGCCCAGAAGCTGGGCCAGCCGGTGCCGGAGTCGTACTTGGTCTCGGAGGAGAAGAGCGGGGTCCCGCAGCAGACGCAGCGGTAGACGCCCTCCTCCTTGTGGTCCCAGTACCGGCCGGTGAAGGCGGGCTCGGTGCCCCCCTCGCGGGCCACCCTGTACTGCTCGGGCGTGAGCCTCGCCCGCCACTCCTCGTCGCTGAGGCGCACTTTTCTGGGGGTCTGTGCCATACGGGGGGATTCTAGCACGGCGGCCTCAGCCGGAGGCAACCTCCAGCGCCCGCCGGAAGGCCTCGAGCTCCCGCTCCCCGAAGAGGACGAACCGGACCCGCCGGACGCCGCGCAGCCGGGGGGCCTCCTCCAGTACGGTCCGGACGGCGACGTGGGCGGCCTCGTCGAGGGGATAGCCGAAGGCCCCGGCGGAGACGGCGGGGAAGGCTACTGAGGGGATCCCGTGCTCCTCGGCCAGGCGCAGCGCGTTGCGGTAGCAGTCGGCGAGCAGCCGCTCCTCGGGCCTGTCCTGCCCGTAGACCGGCCCGAGCACGTGGATGACGTGCCGGTTGGGGAGGCGGTGCCCCCCGGTGATCACCGCCTGCCCGGGGCGGATGGGGGCGAGCGGGCGGCACTCCTCGGCGAGCCCCGGGCCGGCGGCCCGGTGGATCGCCCCGGCGACGCCCCCGCCGGGCATGAGCTCGGCGTTGGCCGCGTTGACGATGGCCTCCATGTCCGGCTGGTCCGTGATGTCGCCCCGGACGACCTCGACCTCAAGACCGTCGAAGGATCTTCTCATGCGCTCACACCACCTTTCCCGCACAGTACAGCTGCCTGCCGCCGACCCACACGGCCTCCACGGAGAGGTCGGGGGCCAGCACGGTGACGTCGGCGTCGTAGCCCGGGCTCAGCCGTCCCTTGCGCCGCCCCTCACCGACGAGCCGGGCCGGGGTGGCGGCGGCCATCCGGGCGGCCTCGGGGAGCGTGCAGCCGGTGAAGGCCAGGATGTTCTGGAAGGCCCGCTCCATGGTGAGCACGCTGCCGGCTATGGTCCCGTCGTCGAGCCGCGGGACACCGTCCTCCAGCCGGACCCGGCGGGAGGCGAGGGTGAACTCGCCGGCGTCCATCCCGGCAGCTGAGATGGCGTCGGTGACGAGGCAGAGGCGGTCGGGACCGAGCATCCGGAAGGCGAGGGCGACCATCTCGGGGTGGACGTGGCGGCCGTCGGCGATGAGGCCGCACACCGCCCGGGGATGGGCGAAGGCGGCGCCAGGGAGCCCGGGGTCGCGGTGGTGGAGGGGACTCATGGCGTTGAAGAGGTGGGTGACCCCCGCGGCGTAGCGGTCGAGGGCGGCGTAGGCGACCTCGAAGGAGGCGTCGGAGTGCCCGAGCGAGACAACGGCTCCCCGGTCGCGGGCGGCGGCCATCAGCCCGCCGGCGCCCTCGAGCTCGGGGGCGGCGGTGATCATGCGCACCGGCGCGAGCTCGAGCAGCCACCCGAGGAGCCCGATGTCCGGGGGGCGGACGTGCTCGGCGGGGTGGGCTCCCCGCCGGCCGGGGCTTATAAAGGGGCCCTCGAGATGCACCCCGAGGGGCCGGGCCCCCTCTGGCCCGGCCCCGGCTATCCCCCGGGCGAGGACGGGAAGCACCCGCCCGTAGGACTCCAGGGAAGAGGTGATGACGGTCGGCAGGTAGGCGGTGGTCCCGGTGGAGAGCAGCCTCCGAGAGAGCTCCCCGAGCAGGTCCGGCCGGCCGGCGATGTCCACCCCGAAGGCCCCGTTGACCTGCAGGTCCACGAAACCCGGCAGGATCAAAGCCTCCCCCAGCTCGTGCACCTCGTCGGCCTCCTCCGCCGCGCCCCCGTCGCGGCTCACCTCGCGTACGGCCCCGTCCCCGAGCAGGACGCAGCCCTCCTCCCAGACCTCGTAGTCCGTGACGACCCTTCCCTTGAGCGCCACCAGGTTCACCTTCAGCGCACCACCTCTCCGTTTTCCCTAGAGACTAGAACCTCGGGGGCGTACCTGTCCACCACCCCGGCGGGCCGGAGGTCCGGGACGCGGGCGAGCGCCAGCATGGCCAGCACCATGACGAGGGCGAGGGAGCCGACGGAGATCCTGTAGGCCGCCGCACCGAGGTCCTCGAGCCCGAACAGCAGCAGCGCCGTGACCGCGGGCCCGGCCACGGCGGAGACCTTCCCGGCGAAGGAGTAGAGGCCGAAGAACTCCCCGAGCTTCTCCGGCGGGGAGAGGGCCACGAGCATCGGCCGCCCGGCGGTCCAGGTCCCCCCGAGCGCCACCCCCACTAACGGCCCGGCCACGTAGAGCATCCACGCCGAGACCGCCCCGGCGGCGAGGAGTATGGCGGCGAGCCAGAGCACGAGCACCGCCATGAGCGCCCGGCGCGGCCCCCACCGGTCGGCCAGGAACCCGCAGCCGAAGGAGCCGGCGACGGCGAAGACGGTGGAGAAGAGCAGGAGGTTCCGGATCTCTTGGCTCTGCATCCCGAAGACCTCCCGCCCGTAGAGGGCCATGTTGGAGATGGCGGTGTTGGCCGCGTCGGTGTAGAGGAGGGTGGAGAGGAGGAAGGGGGCCATCCCCCGGTACCCGCGGAGACCCCGCAGCGTGAGGAGCACGTCCCGGTACGCCCGCCCGAGCCCGCCCGGCCGCGGCTCGCGCACCTGGGGGTCGGGTACCAGGAAGAAGGCGGGCAGGCTGAAGAGCAGGTAGAGCGCCGCGGTGGGCACGAAGGCGTTGGAGCTGGTCTCTCCGGGCTCGATCCACCGGCCCAGAGGCCCGAGCAGGGCGCGTGCCTCCTCCCCGTGGGTGACGAAGAGGGTGAGCACGAGCAGCGCGAAGATGGAGCCCACGTAGCCCGCGGCGGTCCCGTAGCCGCTGACCCTCCCGGCCCCCCGTCCCGCAGCGACTACCGGCAGCAGCGCGTTGTAGAACACCAGCGCCGACTGGTAGGCGAGGTCGGCGGCCACAAAGAGCGCGACCGCCACCACGACACCGCCGGCGGCGTCGAGCGCGGCGGTGAACCCGCAGGCCAGCAGGGTGAGCACGATGAGGTAGGGTACCCGGCGCTGCCTGAGGTCCGCCACGGCCCCCACCGCCGGCGCGGTGACGAGCACCAAAGCCGCCGAGAGGGCCGCCGCCGCGTTGACCGTCCCCGCCCCGGCCCCGAGCTCGTCCCCGAGCCACACCGGGAAGAAGAAGCTCAGGATGCTGACCGAGAAGATGGTATTGGATAAGTCGTAGAGGACCCACGCCCACACCGCGGGCGCGGAAGCCCTTCTCCTGGCTGGACGGACCGTGCTCAAGAAGACCCCAAAGGTGGAGTATATCTCCCCCTACCGCCGGGAGCCCGCCTCCTGCGGAGAGAAGGCGGGCTCCCGGGTCAGGCGGGCTGGAGATCCCCTTCCCCGCTAGGGCTTGAAGGAGACGTGGACGTGGTCGTAGTGGGCCCCGTCGCCCCAGTAGACCCAGGTGTAGGCCGGGCCGTTCCAGTTGGGGAAGGTGGAGTAGAACTTGTCGCAGAACATGATGTAGTCGATCTTGAAGGCGTCGGCGTTCGCCGCGAGGTAGTTGGCGATATCCCAGCCGAGCTGCGAGCAGTGACCGCCGACCATGAAGTCTATCGCCAGATCCCCCGAGGGCGAGTGCCCGTCGTAGCTGGTCGGGGTGACCCCGAACTTCTGCTCGATGTGGTGGGCCACCTGCGCCACGTGCGGCTGCCAGGGGTAGTTGGGGTGGCTGGTCGGGTAGCCGGAGAGGCTGGGGTTGCCGCCCGCCGAACCGCCGCCGGAGGAGGTGCCGGACCCGCTACCCTGCGTACCTCCCGCAGGCTGCCCGGCAGACCCGGCCTGCTCTTGGTCCGAAACCGGCTGCTGCCCGGAGGTAGCCTGCTGGGTGGGAACGGGCTGCTGCTCGGGCGTCGTCTGCTGGGTGGCAGAAGGCTGCTGCTCGGGCGTTGCCTGCTGGGTGGCGGCGGGCTGGGTCTCCGGTGCCGCCTGCTGCTGGGTCTGGGCGGGAGCCTCGTAGGCGGCCTGCTCGACCGGGACGGTCTGCTCGGCGGCCCGCTCCGCCGCGGCCTGCTCCGCCGCAGCTTGCCTGCGAGCCTGCTCCGCCGCAGCCTGCTCCGCCGCAGCCCGCTGGCGGGCAAGCTCCGCGGCCCGCTGGCGCTCCGCGGCTTGCTGGCGGGCCAGCTCTGCCTGTCGCCGCGCCTCCTCGCGGGCGGCCCGCTCCGCGGCCCGCTGCTGGGCCAGCTCGGCCCGGCGCTGCGCCTCCTCGGCCGCCCGCTCGGCCGCCTCCCGCTGGGCCGCGGCGCGCTCGGCCGCCTCCCGCTGGGCTGCAGCCCGCTGCCGGGCCAGCTCCGCCTGCTGACGGATCCTCTCTGCCAGCTCCATCTGGCGGGCCTCCAGGATCCTCTCCTGCCGCTCCCGGGCCGCCTGCTCGGCGAAGACCCGGGCCTGGATGGCGGCCTGCAGCTCGCCGTTCAGCGAGGTGAGGTACTCGCGGGCCTGTGACTCCAGCCGGACGGCCTCGGCCCGGCGCTCGGCGGCCCGCTCGACGAGGGCCATCCGCTCCCGCCGCTGCTCCTCGAGCGCCTGCTGCTCGCTGGCGAGCTCCGCCCGGACCTGCCTGACCTGCTCGACCCTCTCCTGCTGGGCCTGCAGCAGCCGGACCCACAGCTCGACCCGGGTGGCAAACTCGGAGAAGTCCTCCACCCCTACCAGCACGTCCAGAAAGCCCACGTTACCGCTGGTGTAGACCCGGGCGGCCTGCGCCTCGAGGGCGCTCCGGGCCTCGGCCAGCTCCCGCTCGGCGGCGATGAGATCCTCGGAGGTCGCGTCTATCTCCCGGTTGAGCGCCTCCACCTCGCCCACCGCCCGCTCGTACTCCTGGTAGGCGTCAGCCACCTCGGCCTGTAGCTGGGCCAGCCGGGCTTCCGCCCGGACCGCCTCCGCCCGTTTCTGACGGATCTCGTCAGTGGTCTGGGCCCCCGCCGGCAACACAAAGACCCCGGCCGCCAACAGACAGAACAACAACGCAGCAACCCTTCGAGACATAAGCTCGAACTCCTTCGCACCCTATGTCGCCCAAAGGGGATCGCTTCGGATAGGAGATCCCCCCTCCTGACGCGCCCAATCTAGCTTAACTTTCCTTCCTCATGCAACACGATCAAAGAGCATAGAATGCACCACGGGAGCACGAAATGCCGCATTTGCAGGGATTATTCTGTTTTGCTACCGAAACCGGAATTTAATAAAGTTTAATACTTTACAGGCTCAGCCGAGGGCGACGTCGAGGGTCATCATGACGGCGAAGCCTATCATGAGGGCCACGGCGGCTATATCCGGGCTACCGCGCTTGGCCTCGGGGATCAACTCCTCTGCGACCACGAAGATCATGGCGCCCGCGGCGAAGGCGAGGGCGTAGGGCAGGAGGGGCTGGACGAGGGTGACGGCGGCGGCCCCTATGACGGCGGCCACGGGCTCGACGACGGCGGAGAGCTGGCCCCAGAAGAAGGAGCGGGAGCGGGAGAGCCCCTCGCGGCGGAGGGGCATGGAGACGGCGGTTCCCTCCGGGAAGTTCTGCAGCCCGATGCCGATGGCGAGGGCCACGGCCGCGCCGAGCGAGGCGGCGGGGATACCGGCGGCGATTGCCCCGAAGGCCACCCCGATCGCGAGCCCCTCCGGGATGTTGTGCAGGGTTATGGCGAGGATGAGGAGGACGCTGCGTCGCCAGCTGGTTTCTATCCCCTCGGCGTCGGACATGGGGAGGCCGGGGTGCAGGTGCGGGAGAAGGCGGTCCACGAGCCGGAGAAAGGCGCCCCCCGCCAGAAAGCCCAGCAGGGGAGGGAGCCACTCGGGGAGAGGCCCGCGGGCGGAGAGCTCGATGGCGGGTGCTAGCAACGACCAGAAGCTGGCCGCGATCATGACCCCCGCGGCGAACCCCAGCATGGAGTCCAGAAGCCGGCGGGGAACCTTCTTGGTGAGAAAGACCAGCGCCGCCCCGGCGGCGGTCATCCCCCAGGTGAACAGCGTCGCGAGCAGGGCCTGCAGAACGGCAGGAAGCCCGGCGAAGAACTCAACTACCATCAGAACCCGCCTCCGGTCATCACGCTCTCTCCTCCCTCCTCATATCCCTACTAATAACATAAATTCGTCTCTCTTCAAAGTTTTTTTAGCGATGGCTCATTATTGGTTTCTATAAGAGAAATGTCTGGTAGAGGAGGATGATGTTGAGGGAGATCACGGCCGCGGCGGCCACGGAGGCGGCCGCGGTGGTGAGAGGGCCGGTGGCGAGGGGTCCCATGAGGGTGCGGTCGCGGCAGAAGAGGATGAGGGGGATGAGGGCGAAGGGGATACCGAAGGAGAGGACCACCTGGCTGAGGACAAGGGCCTGCCCCGGGCTCACCCCGGCTGCGATGACGGCGAGGGCGGGGGCCATGGTGACCACGCGGCGGAGGGTGAGCGGGATGCTACGGGAGAAGAAGCCCTGCATGACCACCTGCCCGCTCATGGTGCCGACTGATGAGCTGGAGAGCCCGCTGGCCAAGAGAGCGACCCCAAAGAGCAGGGCCGCGGGACGTCCCTCGAGCGCGGAGATCCCGGCGAACACCCGCTCCAGGTCGGCCGCACCGCCCGGGTAGAACAGGGCGGCGGCCACGACCAGCATCCCCGCGTTCACGAGCCCTGCGAGGCCCATGGCCACCGCGACGTCGAGCAGCTCGAAGTTGTAGATCTTCCGCCGCTCCGCGGCGGTCCGGCCGACGACCCGCCGCTGGGTGAGCGCCGAGTGCAGATACACGGCGTGCGGCATGACTGTCGCGCCCAGGATCCCGGCCGCGAGCAACACGCTCCCCGGCCCCGCAAACCGCGGCTCCAG
>JADDKG010000002.1 GCA_020253895.1 Rubrobacter sp. | reverse complement strand
TGAAGCGCAAAGAGGACCGCTCCTGGCGCCAGCAGATAGAGGAGAACGTCCGGCGGTGGTGGGAGATCCTGGACGACCGGGCGCGCCAGAGCGCGGACCCGCTCAACCCGCAGCTGGTCTTCCACGAGCTCTCGCCGCGGCTGCCCGACCGCTGCATCCTCACCGCCGACTCCGGCTCGGGCACCAACTGGTGGGCCCGGCACCTCAAGGTGCGCGAGGGGATGCAGGCCGCGCTCTCGGGGACGCTGGCCACCATGTGCCCGGCGGTCCCCTACGCCCTGGCGGCCAAGTTCGCCTACCCCGACCGGCCGGTGATCGCCACCGTGGGCGACGGGGCGATGCAGATGCTCGGCATCAACGCCCTCATAGACATCGGCAAGTACTGGGAAAGGTGGAGCGACCCGCGCCTGATCGTGCTGGTCCTGAACAACAAGGACCTCAACCAGGTCACCTGGGAGCAGCGGGTGCTCGCCGGGGACCCGAAGCTGGAGGCCTCGCAGGTGATCCCGGACTTCCCGTTCGCCCGCTACGCGGAGATGCTGGGCTTCAAGGGCATCCGGGTGGATAGCCCGGACGCGGTGGCCCCGGCCTGGGAGGAGGCGCTCGCCGCGGACCGCCCGGTCGTCTACGAGGCGGTGACGGACCCGGAGGTGCCGCCGCTGCCGCCGCACATCCGCTTCGAGCAGGCCGCCGGGCTGGCCCGGGCGCTGGCGAAGGGCGAGCCGGAGGCGGTCCGGATCGTCAAGCAGTCCCTGAAGGGCAAGCTCACGGAGTTCACCAACCGGTGAGCGGCCCCCGGATAGACAGGATCGAGGTCTCGGCCTACACGGTCCCCACCGACTACCCGGAGTCGGACGGGACCCTCGAGTGGGACTCCACGACGATGATCCTGGTCGAGGCCCACGGCGGCGGCCGGAAGGGCCTCGGCTACACCTACGGGGACGTCTCGGTCGGCAGGTTTGTGGGGTCGAAGCTGGCCGGGGTGGCGGAGGGCTCGGACGCGATGAGCCCTCCCGCCGCCTGGGCGAAGATGCAGGCCGCCATCCGCAACGCCGGGCGACCCGGCGTGGGGGCAATGGCCGTCTCCGCCGTGGACATCGCCCTCTGGGACCTCAAGGCGAAGCTCCTCGGGGTTCCACTCGCCGACGCCCTGCCCCGCTTCCACGAGCGGGTCCCGATCTACGGCAGCGGCGGGTTCACCTCCTACCCCACCGGGCGGCTGCAGGAGCAGCTCGGCGGCTGGGCCCGGGAGGGCATCCCGCGGGTCAAGATGAAGGTGGCCCGCGAGCCGGAGAAGGACCCCGAGAGGGTGCGCGCCGCGCGCGAGGCCGTAGGCGGGGACGTGGAGCTCATGGTCGACGCCAACGGCGCCTACTCGCGCAAGCAGGCCCTCTACTGGGCCGGGCGCTTCGCCGGCGAGTTCGGCGTGACCTACCTGGAGGAGCCGGTCTCCTCCGAGGACCGCGAGGGCCTCAGGCTGCTGCGCGACCGCGGCCCGGGCGGGCTCGCCATCGCCGCGGGCGAGTACGAGTGGACCCTCGCCCAGCTCTTCGACCTCGCCGGGTGCGTGGACATCCTGCAGGCCGACGTGACCCGCTGCGGCGGGATCACGGCCCTCCTCAGGGCCGACGGCATCTGCAAGGGGCGCCAGATCCCGTTCTCCGCCCACTGCGCCCCGGCGGTCTCCGCCCACGTCTGCTGCGCGATGGAGACGCTCTTGCACCTGGAGTACTTCCACGACCACGTACGCGTGGAGGAGATGCTCTTCGAGGGGACCCTCAGGCCCGAGGGCGGGCACCTCCGCCCGGACCCCGGCCGCCCCGGCCTCGGGCTCGAGCTCAAGCGCTCCGAGGCAGAGAAGTACGCCGCCTGAAGAGAGACCCAGGGAGAGAGGAGCCCACATGACAGACACCCTCAGGCGGGCGGCCATCCGGCTGAACGGCCGCCAGCGTTCCAACCTCGAGGCCCTGCGCCTCGCCGCCGAGCTGCGCCGGGAGGTGCGGGGCGAGGTGCGCTTCGACGCCGGCACCCGCTCCATCTACGCCCACGACTCCTCCAACTACCGCCAGACCCCCATCGGGGTCGTCATCCCCCGCGACGCCTCGGACGTGGTGGCGGCCATCGAGGTCTGCCGGAGGTACGGGGCCCCGGTGCTGCCCCGCGGCTGCGGCACCAGCCTCTCCGGGGAGACCGTCAACGTCGCGGTGGTCATAGACACCTCCCAGTACATGCGCGAGATCCTGGAGGTAAACCCCGACGAGCGCTACGCCCGGGTGCAGCCCGGGGTGGTGCGCGACCAGCTCTCGCTCATGACCGAGGAGCGCTACAACCTCACCTTCGCCCCCGACACCTCCACCCACGCCTACGCCACCTTCGGCGGCATGATCGGGAACAACTCCTGTGGGGTCCACTCCGTGATGGCCGGGAGGACCGCGGACAACGTCCACGAGCTGGACATCGTCCTCTACGACGGGACCCGGATGCGGGTCGGGGAGACGAGCGAGGAGGAGCTCGAGCGGATAATCCGCGCCGGCGGGAGGAGGGGTGAGATCTACCGCCGGCTCAGGGAGCTGCGCGACCGCTACGCCGGCCTGATCCGGGAGCGCTACCCGGACATCCCCCGCCGGGTCTCCGGCTACAACCTGGACGAGCTGCTCCCGGAGAAGGGCTTTAACGTGGCCCGCGCCCTCGTCGGCACGGAGGGCACCTGCGCCACGGTGCTCGAGGCCAAGGTGCGCCTCGTCCACAGCCCGCCGGCCCGCTCCCTGCTGGTGCTCGGCTACCCGAGCGTCTACGAGGCCGCAGACCACGTCTCGGAGATCCTCGAGCACGGCCCGGTGGGCCTCGAGGGCATAGACGACACCCTCATCGAGGACATGAAGATGCAGGGGATGCACCTGGAGGACATGGAGCTTCTGCCCGAGGGCGGGGGCTGGCTGCTGGTAGAGTTCGGCGGCGAGAACCAGGAGGAGAGCCGCCAGAAGGCCCGGGAGCTCATGGAGGCGCTCGAGGGCGCCGACGGCGCCCCCTCCATGGAGCTCTTCGACACCCCGGACAAGGCGCAGGAGATCTGGGGCATCCGCGAGGACGGGCTCGGGGCCACCGCCTACGTACCCGGGCAGGGGGACCACTGGGAGGGCTGGGAGGACGCCGCCGTCCCGCCCGAGCGGCTCGGGGACTACCTGCGGGACTTCCGGGACCTGCTGGACCGCTACGACTACCACACCTCGCTCTACGGGCATTTTGGCGACGGCTGCGTCCACTGCCGCATAGACTTCGACCTGAAGACCGCTGAGGGGATAGCCAAGTGGCGCTCCTTCCTCGACGAGGCTGCCGACCTGGTGGTCTCCTACGGCGGTTCGCTCTCCGGGGAGCACGGCGACGGTCAGTCCCGCGCCGAGCTGCTGCCCAAGATGTACGGCGAGGAGCTCATCGAGGCCTTCCGCCAGTTCAAGGCCATCTGGGACCCGGACTGGAAGATGAACCCCGGCAAGGTGGTCGAGCCGTACAGGATCACGGAGAACCTCCGCTTCGGCAAGGACTACAGCCCGCGCGAGCCGGAGAAGCTCTACTTCTCCTACCCCGAGGACCACGGCTCCTTCTCCCACGCCACCATGCGCTGCGTCGGGGCGGGCAAGTGCCGCGACATCGAGAGCGGCACCATGTGCCCCTCCTACATGGTCACCCTGGAGGAGGAGCACTCCACCCGCGGCAGGGCCCGGGTGCTGCACGAGATGCTGCGGGGCGAGACGGTCACGGACGGCTTCAGGAGCCGGGAGGTCTTCGACGCCCTCGACCTGTGCCTCTCGTGCAAGGGCTGCAAGGGCGACTGCCCGGTGGACGTGGACATGGCCACCTACAAGGCCGAGTTCCTCAAGAAGTACTACAAGGGCCGGCTCAGGCCCCCCGAGGCGTACTCGATGGGCCTGATCATGCTCCACGCCCGGCTCGCCCAGCACGTGCCGCGCCTCGCCAACTGGGCCACCCACGCCCCGCTCCTGAAGGACGTCATAAAGCGGCTGAGCGGGCTCACGCCGGAGCGGGAGATGCCCCCCTTCGCAACCCGGACCTTCAAGGCTTGGTTCAGGGAGCGCGGCCCGAGCAACCCCGGCGCCCCGCCGGTGGTCCTCTTCCCCGACACCTTCAACAACTTCCTCCACCCCGAGCCGATGAAGGCCGCGGTGGAGGTGCTGGAGGACGCCGGCTACCGGGTCATCGTCCCGGAGCAGCCCCTCTGCTGCGGCAGGCCGCTCTACGACTACGGGATGCTCGACGCCGCAAGGTTCACCCTGCGGCGCCTCGTCGACGGTCTCGCCCCCTACGTCCGCGAGGGGATAGCGGTGGTCGGCGTGGAGCCGAGCTGCGTGGCGGCCTTCCGGGACGAGCTGCCGAACATGTTCCCGCACGACGAGGACGCGAGGCGGCTCACGACGCACACCCGGACCCTCGCCGAGTTCCTGGTGGAGGACGCGGGCTACGACCCGCCGAGGCTGGAGCGCCGGGCGCTGGTGCACGGCCACTGCCACCAGGAGGCGGTCATGGGGCTCTCTGCCGAGCAGCGGCTCTACGAGAAGATGGGCCTCGACTTTGAGGTGCTCGACTCCGGCTGCTGCGGGCTCGCCGGGTCCTTCGGCTTCGAGCGGGAGCACTACGAGATCTCGATGAGGATCGGGGAGCGGCGCCTGCTCCCGGCGGCCCGCGAGGCCGCTCCGGAGACCCTGCTCCTCGCCGACGGCTTCTCCTGCAAGACCCAGATAGAGCACGGCACCGACCGGCGGGCGCTGCACACCGCCCAGGTCATAAAGATGGCCCTGGACCACGGCAAGAGCGGCCCGCCCGGAGGCCTCCCCGAGCGCCACTACCCGGATGTGGTGCCCGGCGAAGGCGGACCGCCGCTGCGCGAGGCGGCCGTCGTGGGCGGGGCCCTCGCGGGAGGAGCGCTGCTTTGGGCTCTGAAGAGGAGGTTAGCGTGAAGAGCGAGCTCATCCACCGGGAGAACGGCCTCAGGACCTTCGCGCTGGCCTTCGAGCCGGGCGAGGAGGTGCTCGAGGGAATCACCGGCTTCGCCGCCGGGCAGGGGCTCGACGCCGCGGAGCTCACCGGGCTCGGGGCCTTCTCCTCGGCCACCCTGGGCTACTTCGACCTGGAGAAGAAGGACTACGAGAGGATCCCCGTAGGCGAGCAGGTGGAGGTGCTCACCCTGGTGGGCAACATCGCCGCCTTCCAGGGGGAGCCCAGGCCCCACCTGCACGCCGTGCTCGGCAGGCGCGACGGCTCCACCGTCGGCGGCCACCTGCTCGAGGCCCGGGTGCGCCCCGTGCTCGAGGTCGTGATCACCGAATCCCCCGGACACCTGCGCAGGGAGACCGACCGGGAGACCGGGCTGCCGCTGCTCGCGCCCCGCGGGCAGCCCGGTTAACCCTCCTTAAAACCGGTTTCACCGAAGCTTTACCGCGCTTTACCGCGGGGCAACCGGCACCGGAAAGATACGGGGTGAAGGCCGGAAGGACGAGCCGGAAAGGAGCTGAGGATCATGGAGTCCGCAAACGGTCACTCCCAGAGAGCGCGGGTGTTCCTGCAGCCCATAGCAGCCCCCTCCATCCTGGGGCTCTTTGGGTTCGCCGGTGCCACCTTCATGGTGACAGCCCACCTGGCGGGCTGGTACGGGGAGGCCGCCACCCAGCAGTACCTGGCCCCCTTCGCCGCCGCCTTCGGCGGGCTCGCCCAGTTCGCCGCCGGGATGTGGGCCTACCGGGCACGCGACGGGCTGGCCACCGCGATGCACGGGATGTGGGGCTCGTTCTGGATCGGCTACGGGATACTCTTCCTGCTCATAGCCAACGGGACCCTGAGCTTCCAGAGCGCTAGCGTGCCGCTAGGCTTCTGGTTCATCTCCCTCACCTGGATCACGTTGGTGGGAGCCATCGCCGCCACCGGCGAGAGCCTGGCGCTGGCCGGGGTGCTGCACACCCTGTGGATCGGCTCCGGCCTTCTGGCCATAGGGCTTCTCACCGGCGCCGGTGGGTGGGAGGTGGCCGGGGCCTACGTGCTCATGCTCTCGGCGGTTTTGGCCTGGTACACCGCCAGCGCCCTGATGTTCGAGGACGTCTTCGGCCGTCCGGTCTTCCCGGTGGGGCTGACCTCCAAGGCCAAGGAGGCTCCCGAGCTCGCCGTGGGCGCCGGGGAGCCCGGGGTCAAGCACGGCCAGTAAGCGAGAAGCCCCCTCTCTCTGTGCCGGGGCCCCCGTCTTCCTCCCTGCGGGGGCTCCGGCGGCTGTTAGAATCGGGGACAGTAGGGGTAAAGGACTTTCTCATATACGGCGGACGCGAAGGAGGTAGAGCAGGTGGGAATCGGCGAGTCCATCGGCAGCTGGCCCCTCT
>JADDKG010000199.1 GCA_020253895.1 Rubrobacter sp. | reverse complement strand
ATGTCCACGTCGGGCATGCTGATCCGGTCGGGGTTGAGGAACCGCTCGAAGAGCAGCGAGTACTCCAGAGGGTCGAGGTCGGTTATCTCCAGCGCGTAGGCCACTATGGAGCCCGCCGCCGAACCCCTCCCCGGCCCCACGGCTATCCCCCGGTCCTTGGCGTACTTGACGAAGTCCCAGACGATGAGGAAGTAGTCCTCGAAGCCCATCCGGGCTATGGTCTCGAGCTCGAAGTCCAGCCTCCGCCGGACCTCGGGGTCAGAGGCCCGCCGCCCGTAGCGCTTTCTGAGCCCCCGCTCGCACAGCTCCCTGAGGTACTGGCTGCCGGTGTAACCCTCGGGCTTGGGGAAGTTGGGCAGCCGGGTCTTCCCGAGCTCTATCCCGGGCCCCTCGATGCTCCGGACGACCCTCGCGGTGTTCTCCAGCGCCTCCGGGTGGTCGGCGAAGAGGCGGGCCATCTCCTCGACCGGCTTGACGTAGAACTCCTCGCCGTGGAAGCGCATGCGGTTGGGGTCGTTGTAGAACTTTCCGGTCCCGATGCACAAGAGCACGTCGTGCATCCTGGCGTCGCTCTTTGCCGTGTAGTGGCTGTCGTTGGTGGCCACCAGCGGGAGCCCGGTGTCTTTGTGCAGCCTGAGGAGCCCCTGGTTTACCCGCCGCTGCTCCTCGAGCCCGTGGTCCTGCATCTCCAGGTACACGGCGTCGAAGATGTCGGCATACTCCAGCAGCAGCTCGCGCGCCCGGTCCAGCCTGCCCTCCAGGATGCGCGCCGGAACCTCCGCCGAGAGGCACCCGGAGAGGCAGATGATCCCCTTGCCGTGCCGGCGCAGGGCGGCGGCGTCCACCCGCGGCTTGTAGTAGAAGCCGTGTAGAAAGCCGGCGGTGGAGAGCTTCATGAGGTTGCGGTAGCCCTCGGGGGTGCGGGCGAGCAGGGTGAGGTGGTAGTAGCGGGAGCGGTTCTTGTCAGACATCGGGGTGCCCCACTCGGTCACGTAGACCTCGCAGCCCATCACCGGCTTTATCCCGGCCCTGGTGGCCTCCTGGTAGAAGCGTACCGCCCCGTACATGTTCCCGTGGTCGGTGAGCGCGATGCCCGGCATCCCCTCCTCCCGGGCAAAGGCGACGAGATCCCGGATCCTGCTGGCACCGTCCAGCATCGAGTACTCCGAGTGGCAGTGCAGGTGGGCAAACTCACCGGATGTCCCCGCCAATCTCCCTCCCTGAGAACGCTAAGCCTCCGCAATAAAGGCCGCGGCGGCGCCCCCGCGCCGCCCGCCACCTGTTCTCTCCCATCCTCCGTCAGGGATCACTATACGCAAAAGAGACCCCCGCTGTCTACCCCCTAACCCGTAAGCTGAGGTACAGTTTGCAGGACTTTTCAGAGGCTTTCCGGGCGTGTGGCGGGGTTTGCGGGGGGCCGCGTTGCCCTTAGAAGAGGTCTTCCTCGCCCGCCTCGCCGCCGCTGCGCCAGAGCAGCCAGTTCAGGGCGATCTGGGCGCTCAGGACCGCGAAGATGAGGGCGAAGACCCCGTTGCGCAGGTCGTGTCGCCTACCTGTGTAGACGACGAGCGCGGAGGAGACGAGCAGGGCGAAGAGGACGAAGACGAGCGTCACCCCGAGCACCAGCCCGCGCAAAAGACGCCGGAGAGCGCCCGCCGGGGCGCGGGACCGGCCCTCCTCCGCGCTCCGGGCCAAGCCGCCTAGTCCTCCTTTGAGGAGGCCGGGGCCTTCTTCTCGGCGGCCGGCTCCTTGCTTTCCTTCTTGGCGCCGTTGGAGTCGCCGTTGCGGGAGCCGTTCCCGTAGTCGGTGGAGTAGAAGCCCGAGCCCTTGAAAGAGATCGCCACCGGGTGCAACACCTTGTGCACCGGGGCGCCGCACTCCCGGCAGGCGGAGAGCGGGGGCTCGGAGATCCGCTGCATCACGTCAAAGATGTGCCCTCTCTCGCATCTGTACTCGTAGATCGGCATGCCACCCTCCAAAAGCTCTCGGAAACCCGCCAAAGGCCGCAAATACGGGGAAGATTATACATCCTGCCGGTGTGGAGCCTCCTACCGGCTGGGCCGCCGGTGGGGATCCAGCTCCCCGGAGCCGAAGTCCTTCTCCAGCCGCTCGCAGGACGCCTGGACCAGCCGGGGGTTGGAGCAGATCTCCTCCACCTCCTGGGGCGTGGCGTTGCGCCGCACGTACTCCTCCTGCACCACCTCCTTCAGGCTGGCGCCGTCCCTGAGGCGGTGGATTATGTACTCGAGCACCCGCTCCTCCCGGGGGGAGTGGTAGTCGGTATCGAAGAGCCTCTCCCAGAAGGACCGCTTCTTCTCCCTCTCCTCGGACATCGGACTCTCCTCTCGCTCGGCCACAGAAGCCTGTGTACGAAGTGTAACACCATCCCTCGCGGGCCGGCCGCGGGAGGGCGCCGAGGCGGGTGCAGAAGGGCGGGCGGCCGGCCTCAGGAGACCCGCGCCCCGACGAGGGCCTCTGCTATCTGCACCGCGTTGGTTGCCGCCCCCTTGAGCAGGTTGTCCGCCACGCACCAGTAGCTCACGCGGTCACCCTCCACCCGTACCCGGCCGACGAAGGTCTCAGGCTCCCCGGCGGCCTCGAGCGGGGTGGGGAAGTCCTGCGGGTCGCCGGAGAAGGAGACCCCCGGAGCCCCCTCGAAGGCCTCAAGCACCTCCTCCGGGCTCGCCTCCCGCTCCAGCTCCACGTAGACGCTCTCAGAGTGCCCGGTGTGCACCGGGATGCGCACCGCCGTGGCGTAGACCGGAAGGTCGGGCATGGAGAGGATCTTGCGCGACTCCTCCCGCATCTTCCGCTCCTCGCTCGTGTAACCGTCCTCGCCGACCGAGCCTATGAGCGGGATGGCATTGCCGGCTATGGGCTTGGGGAAGGCCTCCCCGGTCCCGCTCTGGAGGGCCTCTACCCCGCTCCTGCCGGCACCGGAGACCGCCTGGTAGGTGGAGACCACCACCTTGCGGAGCCCGAATCTGCGGGCCAGCGGGGCCAGCGTCACCACCATCTGGATGGTGGAGCAGTTGGGGTTGGCGATCAGCCCGCCGTGGTCCTCGAGGGCCTCCGCGTTCACCTCCGGGACCACGAGGGGCACCCCGGGGTCCAGCCGGAAGTCGCTACCGTTGTCTATGACCGTGGCCCCGCGGGCTATCGCCTCGCGGGCCAGCCGGACCGCCGCCCCCTTCTCGCCCTCGGTGCCGGCGAAGAAGGCGAAGTCCACCCCCTCGAAGGAGTCGGGCTCGGCCACCCCGATCTCGAACTCCTCCCCGTCCAGGATGGCCCGGCGGGAGCTGCGGGCCAGCACCCGCAGCTCCCTGAAGGGGAACCTCCGGCGCCGCAGCTCGGAGACCAGACGCTCCCCCACGAGCCCGGCGCCCACCACGGCCACGCTGTATCCGTCCTTTGTCTGCAAGGCTTCTCTTACCCCCCGTTTCTCTCCGCCGCCCTGCGGGCCAGGTCCAGCAGGTCGCACACCACCCCGCTGGCGGTGCGCTCCGGCCCCGCCCCCGGCCCGGAGACGGTAAGGGTAACATCCGAGTAGCGCCGCGTACGGAAGTTGAACACGTTCTCCACGCCGCTCCTGGACCCGAAGCAGCCCGCGGCCGGGACCTCCCTGAGCCCCACCTCGACCGGCCCCTCCTTCGGGATCCGGGCCAGATACCTGAGCACGTGGCCCGGCCTGACCGAGGAGATGCGGGCGGCGAAAGCCTCGTCGAACTCGGGCAGACGCTCCATGAACTCGTCGACCGAGACCTCCCGGAGCTCCCGGGGGACGAGCGACTCGTAGGGGACATCCTCGGGCTCCAGCCGGCGCCCGATCTTGCGGGCCAGGATCAGGGCCTT
>JADDKG010000198.1 GCA_020253895.1 Rubrobacter sp. | reverse complement strand
CGGTCAGTCGGCCAGCCGGTAGACCGTCAGCCGGGCCAGGGCCAGCGCCGCCACTATCTGGAGCAGTGAGATCCCGATGAGAAGGGCTATCTGCTCCGTCGAGACGCTGCGCAGCATGATGTGCACCGCGATTATGCTCCCAAAGCCCAGTACGAACCACAGCCCCGCCTTGAGGCGGTAGCCGTCGCCACGCTCCCTCAGCAGCACCGTACCGAACAGGGCCGGGATATAGAAGGCCAGTACCCCGGGAAGGTACTGGAGGATCCCGGCGATAATACCAACGAGAGTTTCCATCGAAACCAGAGTTTACAACACATTTGCTCTATAGAGCTTGGTCTCGATCCCGATTTTAAAGTATACTTGCCAAATTACTGGAGGCGATTGGTTATGGGTATCAACCAGCGGGTATCGCTCAGAAAATTCAAGGACGACATCGAGCGCTGGGTCGAGGAAGGGCGCAGCGACGAGTGGATCGCCAGTGCTCTGGGCACCAGCGCCTCGTCGGTCCAGTCCTTCCGCTCGCGCAACAACATCTACCGGCGCAGCGCCGCTCCGGTTCTTCGGGACCCGGAGGACTACGCCGCCTACGAGGGCGTGGTCGAGCGTGGGGAGAGGGTCGGGCTGTGGTTCGACCCCCAAGTGCAGGACGATCCCCGCTGGAAAGAGGGCTGGAGCGGGGCGGAGAAGGTCGAGATACGCCTGACCCCCAAGCGGATAGTCCTCCGCCGTAAGCCGGAAGGCTCCGGGTCTAACTGAGGTATAATTTAAACGCGCGGCACGGGCCGCTCGACCCGCCGCTGTGTCCCTGCGGGTAAGCGGGGATGCAGAGGAAAGTCCGGACTCGCGAGGGCCCGGGACATGACCGGGTCCGGAAAGGCCGCCTGGGCTAATAACCCAGGGGGCGGCGTGGCGCAAGCCCGCCGCCACGTCAAGTGCAACAGAGAGTAGACCAGCCGATGGCCGGAGCCTCTGGCTCCGGTACAGGTGATGGGTGAAAGGGTGGGGTAAGAGCCCACCGGCGGTACCCCGTAAGGGGGCCGGCCAGGTAAACTACCGGTGCGAGCAAGCCAAATTTGTCTGGGGGTCACCCCCGGGCATGGTAGGCGCGGCCCCTCCCAGAGGGGCCCGGAGGGGCGAGCTCCCTCCGGAGATGGATGGCGGGATAAAACAGAATCCGGCTTACGGGGCGGCCCGTGCTCCCACCTCTCCTCTTCTGAATCGTTTCACAGAAGGAGGGTTTGCGATCCTCTATACTGCGGGCAAATTGCTTTGAGCACAATTCTTTCCAGGAGAGAGGGAGAGAAGATTGGCCAGCATTTCTGCCGCATGGAAGAGGTTGCCGTGGTGGGTCGAGCCGATGACCGTAGCCGCCGTACTGGTTGTGTTCGGTGTCTACTCGTTTACGGTCATCCTGCTCTACGACGGTGAGTATCAGGAGTATCTTTCGCCGTTCTACTCGCCCCAGGTGGGGCTTCCGGAGTGGGTGCCGGGCTTCATCACGGCGCCGATGTTCGTGCTTTGGATACCGCTGGGCTTCCGGCTCACCTGCTATTACTACCGTAAGGCATACTACCGGGCCTTCTTCTGGGATCCTCCGGCCTGCCTTGACAGAGCGCAGAAAAAGGAGCCACGCCGTCCTGAGAGCTACCGGGGAGAGCGGGCGCTCTTCGTGTTCAACAACGTTCACCGGTACTTCCTGTACGGCTCCTGGGTCATCCTGGCGTTCCTCTGGTACGACACCGCGCTCACCTTCTTCCCGCCAGGCGGTGGCTTCCAGGTAAAGGTCGGCTCGCTGGTCTGGCTGGCCAACGTGGTGCTGCTCTCCATGTACAGCTTCTCGTGCCACTCGATGCGTCACGTGGTAGGCGGGAACAAAGACTGCTACACCTGCATCCGGGGCGGCAACGCGCGGCGCAAGCTGTACAACGCGGTGAGCCGGCAGAACGCCCACCATCCGACGTGGGCCTGGCTCAGCCTCTTCTCCGTCCTCTTCGCCGATATATACTTGAGGCTCATAGCAGCTGGCGTGATCCCCGACCTCACGATCATAGGGTAGGTGGTGGCAGTGGAGACCAACGGCAGGCGCGAGGACTACGAGGTCCGCGAGCACGACGTGCTGGTCATCGGCGCTGGCGGGGCAGGCCTAAGGGCGGCCATAGCCGCGGCCCAGCGCGGTTTGTCCGTGGGGGTTGTCACCAAGAGCCTTCTCGGTAAGGCCCACACCGTTATGGCCGAGGGGGGGATCGCCGCGGCTCTGGGAAACGTAGATCCCGAGGACAGCTGGGAGCAGCACTTCATCGACACGATGAAGAGCGGCAAGTTCCTCAACAACTGGCGGAAGGTCGAGATCTACGCCAAGGAGGCTCCGGCCGGGGTCTACGAGCTGGAGCAGTGGGGGGCGCTCTTCAACCGGACGCCGGAGGGCAAGATCTCGCAGCGGCCCTTTGGGGGGCACACCTACCGGCGGCTCGCGCACGTGGGCGACCGCACCGGGCTGGAGATGATCCGGACCCTGCAGGAGAAGCTGCTCGCCACCGACGCCAAGGTCTACATGGAGACCACGGTGACCAAGCTCTTCAAGGACGAGCAGGGACGGATCTCAGGCGCGCTAGCCTACACCCGGGAGTCGGGGAAGTTCGTCTTCTTCAAGGTCAAGGCAGTGGTCATGGCCACCGGTGGCTGGGGGCGCATCTACAAGGTGACCTCCAACTCCTGGGAGGGCACCGGGGACGGCGTGATCCTGGCCTACGACGCCGGGGCGGAGCTTGTGGACATGGAGATGGTCCAGTTCCACCCGACAGGGATGGTCTGGCCTCCCGGGGTGCGCGGCATCCTGGTCACCGAGGGTGTCCGGGGCGAGGGCGGCATACTGCGGAACTCCCGGGGCGAGCGCTTTATGGAGCGCTACGACCCCGAGCGGAAGGAACTCTCCACCCGGGACGTCGTGGCGCGGGCCATCTACACCGAGGTAAAGGAGGGCCGGGGATCGCCGCACGGGGGCGTCTATCTTGACATCACGCACCTGGGGCGGGAGAAGATCCTCAAGAAGCTGCCCACCATGTACGAGCAGTTCCTGAAGCTTGCCGACGTGGATATCACCAGGGAGCCCATGGAGGTCTTCCCGACCGTCCACTACAACATGGGCGGGATAAAGGTGGATCCCGAGAGCTGCGCCAGCACCACGGTGCCGGGGCTGTTCGCCGCCGGGGAGGTGGCCGGCGGGCTGCACGGTGCCAACCGGCTCGGCGGGAACTCGCTGGGTGACCTCCTGGTCTTCGGGCGGCGCGCCGGGGAGGGCGCGGCGGACTACATCGAGCAGAGCGTGCACGCCGCGGGCACCCCGGAGGAAGAGATACACACGGAGATCCGGCGTGTGCTCGAGCCGCTGGAGAGGCCGGCCCGCGAGGGCGACGAGAGCCCTTACCTCCTGCAGGAGGAGCTGCAGGAGGCCATGATGGAGCATGCCAACCTGATGCGTGATGAGGAGTCCCTCCTGAAGGGGCTCGAGAAGGTACTCTCCATCAAGAAACGCATCCCCAACGTCAAGGTGGGGGGCACCCGGATGTTCAACCCCGGCTGGCACACGGCCCAGGACATCCGCTACCTGACTCAGATCTCCGAGATTATCATCCGCTGCGCGCTCGAGCGCAAGGAGAAGCGGGGGGCCCAGTGGCGCCTCGACTGTGACGAGCTCGTCGAGGAGTACGGAAAGATCAACTTCGTCGTGAGGAAGACCGAGCAGGGCGAGGTCGGCATCGAGAGGATTGAGATACCGCCGATGCCGGAGCGCCTGGCTGCGCTGTTCAGGGAGGAGAAGGCCAAGGTATGAGCGACGGCAACGTTACCTCCAGGGCCCACGCGCCGGTCGGCGAGGAGGAGCTCGGGGGGACCGGCAGGACGGCCAAGCTCAAGATCTTCCGCGGGGACGCCAGCGGCGGCGAGGAGGTGGAGTACGAGATACCCCTCGTCGAGGGCATGGTGGTTCTCGATGCCGTGCTCTACATCCAGGCCCACCAGGCGCACGACCTGGCGGTGCGCTGGAACTGCAAGGCAGCCCACTGCGGCTCCTGCAGCGCGGAGATAAACGGCATCCCGCGCCTGATGTGCAAGACGCGGGTCGAGGAGTTCGAGGGCAAGGAGATACACGTGGGGCCCATGCGGGCCTTCCCGGTGATAAAGGACCTCGTCTCCGACGTCTCCTGGAACTACGAGGTCTCGAGCAGGATCACGCCGTTCACCACGAGCCAGAAGGCGCCCTTCACCATGTACGAGGAGGATGTGGAGCGCCTTTACGAGCCGAAGAAGTGCATCGAGTGCTTT
>JADDKG010000197.1 GCA_020253895.1 Rubrobacter sp. | reverse complement strand
GGGCTGTGGCGTCCAGGGTGTCCGGCAGGGCCTCCACCTCGTTCTTGACGGCCCGCACCAGCAGCTCGCCGAAGCCCTCGTCGGTGAACCGGGCGTGCCGGAGCGCGTCGCGGATCTGATCCCTCTCCGCCACCACCCGCTCGAGCTCGGCGTGCATCTCCTCCAGCCGCTCGGCCGCCCGGGCGTAGGCCTGCCGCTCGCCCTCCAGGGCCCGCTCCAGCTGGGCCCCGCGCCGCTCGAGCTCGGCGATCCGCTCGTCCAGCCGCTCCCGGACGCTCAGCGCCGCCCGCGCCCGCTCCTCGGCTTCCCTCACCCTGGCCGAGGCGCTCTCCCGCTCGCTGGTCAGCAGCCGGACCTCCTCGGCGAGGGACTCGGCCCGTTCCTTCGCCGCCCGGGAGGCGAAGGAGAGGCGCTCGTTGTCCCTCTTGAGCTCCTCCAGCCGGGACTCGAGCTCCTTCACCCGGGCGTCCTGGTGGGCCCGCTTCTCCTCCCGCCGGTTCTCCTCCTCCCAACGCTTCACCAGCGCGTCGAGGAGACCGGGCTCCACCCCGTTGCCGGAGACGAGCGCCGCCAGCAGCAGGCCCTCGGTGGTGTGCGCCTCGCGCAGCTCCTCGAGGTTCTCCTCCGAGAGCTTCTCCACCGCCTCGCTGGTCTCCGGCGGGATCTGCTCCACCACAGCCGTCTTGAAGGCGTTCCAGGCGGCAGCATCCTGCTTTATCCTGCGGGCGACGCTGCGGAGCATCTGGGAGCTCCCCGAGCGGCGGGTGAGGGCGTCGGCCTGGATGCCCGGCGGGAGCAACGCCTCCTCCAGCCCCGGCACGCTCTTACATAGCTCCGCCAGCGCCCTGCGGGTATCGAGCCTCCCGAGCCGCCGCCGCAGAAACTCTTCCGGCAGGTTCTCCGGGGGCTCCTGCGGCGGGGGCTTCTTTTGTGTGTCCCTAACGTCGCCACCGTTGGGTGTGGTATCTGACATAGCGACCTCCTCCGGGAATGTCATATGCGTGACGTATACGCCTCATGCCAAAAGAGATTTTAGCATGGCAAAATTCCCGTCCCCCTCGGCCCTTCCGCCACGCTGCCGTCCGTTGTAGACTCGCGCCATGGCGCAGACGAAGGTGAAGATCCGGGCGCACTCCCCCGGCAGGTACCCCATCCTGATCCTGGAGCTCCCCTCCGGTGGCCTGCGCGCCGCCTACTACGAGACGGGATACGACCTGGAGCGGACGAAGCCGGTGGAGGAAGGCTGGATGCGGGAGAACGCCATAGGCCGCCACAGCTTTATCGGGGTGGACCCCCCGAGGGAGATGCAGGCCGACGAGCTCTACGGGTACGTCAGGCGGGAGATCCTCTCCTCAAAGGGAAGATAAGCCCCCTTAGTCCCTTTCCTCCTTTTTGTCGGGCGGCCGGGGCTCCGGCGGCCTTCGCTCCCCCGGGTTCTCGGGAGGAGGCTGCCGCTGGGCCTCCTTGCGCCCCCCTCCCCGGTTCTCGCCGCCTCCCCGTTCCTCATCAGGCCTCTCCGGAGGCTGGGCGGTTGTGGGCTCCGGGCGGGGCTCCGGCCGGCCGACGCTGTAGACCACCTGCACCTCGGTCCCCTGGTCAACGGTGGAGCCCGCGGGCGGGCTCGTGGCGAGGACCGTCCCCTCCGGCTGGGCGCTTTGACGCTCGATCAGGCCGTACCCCAGCCCCGCCTGGCTCAGCCGCTGCACCGCCACGTTCACGTCGAGGCCCACCACGTCCGGCACCTCGGTCTGCGGCGGCCCGGAGCTGAGCACGATGTCCACCGCGCTGCCCTCCTCCACCTCGGTGCCCGGCGGGGGGTTCTGGTCTATGATGCCGCCTTCGGCTACCTGGCTGTTGGGGGCGTAGCCCACGTTGCCGAGCCTGAGGCCGGCCTGCTCCAGCACCTGCCGGGACTGCTCCGCGGTGTACCCGTAGGGGATGTCCGGCACCACCACCGTGGGCACCCCGGTGCCGACGGTGATGGTCACGGTGGAGCCAACCTCCGCGCTGCTCCCTCCCTCGGGACGCTGCTCGATGACGAGTCCTTCCTGGCTCTCCTCGCTCTCCTTCTCCTCGACCTTCACCTCGAAGCCGGCCTCCGAGAGCGCCGAGCGGGCCTCCTCCGCGGGGCTGTCCACCACCGCGGGGACCTCGTTCTCCCCGCTGGCCACGGTCACGGAGATCTCGGAGCCCCGCTCCAGCCGCTCCCCCGGCGGCGGGTCCTGCTCCAGGATGGTGCCGGCCTCCCGGGGCCCGTCGCGGCGCTCCCCCGCGACGATGTCGAAGTCTTCCCCGTACTCCCGCTGGGCCTCCTCGAGGCTCATCCCCTCGAGGTCGGGGACCGCTATCTTGGGGGGGGCGTCCTCCCCCCCGGCCTGCCCCTGCAGCAGCTGGTAGCCACCGAGGCCGAGCAACGCCAGGAGTACGACCGAGAGAAGGGCGGCTGCCGGCCACCGCCGCCGCTTCTCCTGACGGCCCACGGCGGGCTGGACCCGGGTCGGAGCGGTCTCCTCCCGCCCCACCCGCCCCATCCCCGCGGTCGGGGCGGCGGCCGCCGGATCCTCACCCCGCAGCACCCGCTCCAGATCCTCCATCAGCTCGTCGGCGCTCTGGTAGCGGTCCTCGGGGTCCTTGGCCAGCAGCCGCACGGTTATGGCGTCGAGCCCCTCCGGCACCGCCGGGTTGACCTCCCGCGGCGGCCGCAGATGGCCGTTGACATGCTTCATGGCGATGCCGATGGGGGTGTCGGCGTCGTAGGGGAGCCTGCCGGTGAGCATCTCGTAGAGCACCACCCCCAGCGAGTAGAGGTCGCTCGGCGGGCCAACCGGCTCGCCCATCGCCTGCTCCGGAGAGATGTAGTGGGCAGTCCCCAGCACCGCCCCTGTCCTGGTCATCGTCGAGGAGGAGGCCGCCCGGGCTATCCCGAAGTCCGTCACCTTTATGTCCCCGGACTCGGTGATGAGAATGTTGTGCGGCTTTATATCCCGGTGGATAACGCCGCGCTGGTGGGCTGCCTTGAGCGCCTCGGCTATCTGCAGGGCCACGGCTGCGGCGGTCTTCGGCGGCAGGGCCCCACTGCGGAGGATCCTGTCCTTCAGCGTCCCGCCGGGCAGGTACTCCATGGCGATGTAGTAGGTGCCGTCCTCGGTCTCGCCCCGGTCGTAGATGGAGACTATGTTGGGGTGGGCGAGGGCGGCGGCGCTCTGGGCCTCCCGCTTGAAGCGCTCCACGAACTCCTCGTCCGAGGCGTACTGGCTGCTCAGGACCTTGAGGGCCACATCGCGGTCCAGGATGTCGTCGTGGGCCAGGTAGACGTCGGCCATCCCGCCGCTGCCGAGCCGCCGCACGATGCGGTAGCGGTTGTCTACGAGCTGCTGCACGGTGCTGGATTATACAGTTAGGGCCTCCCGTCCTCTCCGAAGATCCTCTGCGGCAGGCCCTGCAGCCTGCCGGGAAGGTCCTGCGGCAGGCCCTCCGGGAGCTGCGGGACCGCCGGGGGCTGGCCCTGCTGCCGGGGAGCCCGGGAGGGGACGTCGAGGTATGAGGCGATGATCTGCCGGGCTATGGGCAGAGCCTGCTTCTCGCCGTCGCCACCGTTCTCCACCAGCACGGCCACGGCTATCTGGGGATCGTCGGCGGGGGCGAAGGCTATAAACCACGAGTGCGGGGCGTCCGGCGGCACCTCGGCCGTCCCGGTCTTTCCGGCGACCTCGACCCCCGGTATCTGGGCCGCCGTCGCCGAGCCGCTCTCCACGACGCCCACCATCATCTCCTGCAGGGTGCTCGCGGTCTGCGGGTCGAGGACCTCCCGCTCCTTCTGCGGGGAGCTTCGCTCTATGATGATCCCATCGGGCGAGCGCACCTCCTTTACGAGGTGCGGCTCCATCATGTTGCCGTCGTTGGCCACCGTCGCCGCCACGAGCGCCATCTGGAAGACGTTGGAGAGAACGGTGTCCTGGCCGAAGGCGATCTGGGCCAGGTTGCCGTCCCCGAGCCGGCTCGGGGAGACCTCCAGCGGGAACTCCTCGTAGGAGGAGCCGAACCCGAAGTCCCGGGCCGTGGCGTACAGCATCTGGCGGCCCACCTCCTCGACCGCGACCCGGGCGAAGACGGTGTTTATGGAGAGCGCGAGCGCCTGGGCGAAGGTGACCCGGCCGTAGGCCGCTCCTCCGTAGTTGGTGACGGTGTAGCCGGGCTGCTCGTAGGACCCGTCGTCGAAGAAGACGTCAGAGGGGGAGACCCCGCTCTTGAGGGCGGCGGCCGCGGTTACCACCTTGAAGACCGAGCCCGGCGGGTAGAGCCCCTGGGTGGCCCGGTTCAGGAGCGGCTGCGAGGGGTCCTGCTGCAGCTCCTGGAAGCGCTCATCTATGTTGTTCGGGTCGTAGGAGGGGTGGG
>JADDKG010000196.1 GCA_020253895.1 Rubrobacter sp. | reverse complement strand
TCTTCCTGCGGACCTCTGCGGGGTCCATGCCGAGACGGCGGGCCAGGGCGTCGACTATCCGCTCCACGGCGTAGGCCGCCTCGGGGCGCCCCGCCCCCCGGTAGGCGTCCGTCGGGGTCTTGTTGGTGAAGACGCCCTTTATCTGGCAGTGGTACGCCCCGAAGGTGTACACGCCGGGGTACATGAAGGCGCCCAGGATCGGGATGCCGGGGGTAAGGAGCTGCAGGTAGGCCCCCATGTCCGCCAGGAGCCTCACCTTCATCCCGAGTATTCTTCCCTCGTTGGTAGCGGCGAGCTCTATGTCCTGGATCTGGCCGCGCCCGTGGATGGTTCCCTGGTAGTTCTCCGAGCGATCCTCCACCCACTTTACGGGCTTGCCGAGCCGCCTGGCCAGCGCCAGGCATATGGCTTCCTCAGCATAGACGTTTAGTTTGGAGCCGAAACCCCCGCCCACGTCCGGGGCGATCACCCGCAGATCCTGCTCGGGTATGCCACAGGAGGCGGAGAGGACGCTCTTGGCTATGTGGGGAACCTGGGTCGCCGAGTACACCACGTACCTGCCGCGTCCTGGCTCCCGCTGGACCACCGTCGCCCGCGGCTCGATGGCGGTGGGCAAAAGCCTCTGCTGGATGTAGCGCTCCTTTACTACCACGTCGGCCCTGCCGAAGGCCTCGTCGATGTCCCCTGTGCCGAGCTCCCAGGTGTAGCATTCGTTGGTCCCCAGATCCTCGTGAACGAGGGGGGATCCCTCTTCGAGCGCCCTCTCCACGTTCACTACGGGCTCCAGGGGCTCGTACTCTACCTCGATGAACTCCAGCGCATCCTGGGCTTTGTAGCGGTCCTGAGCGACCACCACCGCCACGATGTCGCCCATGAAGTTGACCTCGTCCCTTGCCACGGGCCAGTGGGTCGGGGTCTTCATGTCCTCCGTGACCGGCCAGGCGCAGAAGCTGAGCGTCTGGGCGGTGGCGCTCTCTTCCTCGCCGGTGGGCGAGCTCTCCCCCGTCTCGGTGACCTCGGTCCCCCCACCGGTCATCTCGTCCACGAGGAGCGCATAACCTGGCGCCTCCTCGGCCGCACCGCCGCCCGGCCCCCATTCTCCGGCCAGATCCTCGCCGGTGAAGGCGGCGACCACACCAGGCTGCTCCAGGGCGCCAGAGACGTCGATATGCGTGATCCTGGCGTGCGCGTAGGGGCTGCGCAGCATGGTAACGTGCAGCATCCCCGGCAGCTTTATGTTGTCCGTCCAGTTGGCCTCGCCCGTTACGAGTGCCGGGTCCTCCTTGCGCAGTACGCCGCCGCCGACGTACCTCTCGGATGCCTGGGTCACTCTTGTCCCTCCTCTCTACGATGCCGCGGTGGCCTGCCGGCGCATGTGTCTTGCCGCGAGCTGGACGGCCTTGACGATGTTCTCGTAGCCGGTGCAGCGGCAGTAGTTGCCCTCCAGGGCCTCGCGTATCTCCGCCTCGGTGGGGTCCGGGTTCTCCCCGAGCAGGCTGACAGCCGCCATGATCATGCCGGGCGTGCAGTAGCCGCACTGCAGGGCATGCATCTGGTGGAACGCAGCCTGCATTGGATGCCACCTTCCGCCCTCGGCGAGCCCCTGAACGGTGGTGATCTCGTGCCCGTCGGCCTGCACCGCAAACACCGTACAGCTCTTTACCGACTCGCCGTCCATCAGGACCGTGCAGGCCCCGCAGTTGGAGGTGTTGCACCCGATCACCGTTCCGGTTAGGTCCAGTACCTCTCTCAGGTAGTGCACCAACAGCAGCCGGGGTTCCACCTCGTGCTCGTACTCGGTGCCGTTGACCTTCACCCGGATCCTTCGCACCCTCTCCTCCTTTCCCCAGGACCTCATCGCAAAGCATCGAGCGGCCACGCCGCTGCGACCCTAAAACTTCTTGGCGAAGTTGGCGTGAGAGACCCACTGCTCTGTGCACGCCTTCGAATAGGCTGCGAGCCCTCCTTCTCTCTCCCTTTCTCTAAAAATAATCATAGCATAGATCATAGCATAGCGCCCGACCCCTGGGTCAAGATCTCTCCTTCTCCATGGAGGCCAGTAGTGTGTCCGTCTTTTCGAGCTTCGCCGGGGCTTCAAGAGTGGCTGGGCGCTGACGCGTTTGGGCCTGAGGAAGCTGGTGGGGATCATTCATCAGCCGCAAATTTTAGAGACCAAAAGTATTGACCAACTATGTACTATATGATACCTTCGTGCGCATACAAGGGGAAAGGCCGGGAGCAGGAGGAGGTGATCCCAATGGCGACCAAGGAGCCTCTGTCTGGGGTGGTAAGCGAGCTTGGGTTAGACAAACAGAACAAGGCGACGATAGGCCGTCTGCTTGCGCATGGAAACATTGCGTATGCTGAGGAGGGGCCTGATGGGCGCATGCGGGCTCAGATCCGGATTCCAAAGGATGAGTTGATCTGGGACCCTGCGGTGCTCGTCATGCCTCACGGGGGAGACATCGAGATCGAGGTCATCAACGACGACGACAACACCCACTGCGCGCTCTTCCCGAGCAACGGCGACAACCAGTTCATATGGTTGCCAAATCATTCGCGGGGAATAGCCACCCTGAACCTCGACGGTCCGGGCTACTATTGGTTCAGTTCGCCCATCGGCAACGATGAGGGGCGGGGCCTGGTCGGGGCGATAGTAGTTTTAGGGGATACCCCACCG
>JADDKG010000195.1 GCA_020253895.1 Rubrobacter sp. | reverse complement strand
GACCGTGGCTGTGGCGGGTGGGGGCGTCGGTGCACCCCGGCGGGGGGATCCCGGCGGTGCTCGGGGGGGCCATGGTCTCCACCGCACGCCTGCTGAGAAGACTCGGGAGAAAGGAAGAGCGTTGATCCTGGAACCCCAGCGCGAGAGCTTCGACGGCATGGACGGCGGGATCTGCTACCTCAACTGCGCGTACATGGCGCCGCAGCTCCGGGCCTCGGTCGCCGCCGGGGAGCAGGCCCTCTCCCGGAGGTCCAGGCCCTGGGAGATCTCCGCCAGCGACTTCTTCGAGGAGCCAGAGGAGAGCCGGCGGCTGTTCGCCCGGCTCGTCGGCGGGGACCCGGACGGGGTGGCCATCGTCCCCTCCGCAAGCTACGGCATAGCGGTCGCCGCCAGAAACGTCCGCACCGGCCCCGGCAGGAAGATGATCGTGCTCGAGGAGGAGTTCCCATCCAACTACTACGCCTGGGCCGAGCTGGCCGCGAGCACCGGGGCGCAGCTCGAGACGGTGCGGAGACCCGCCGACGAGGACTGGACCTCCGAGGTGCTCAAGAGGCTGGACGAGCGGGTGGACGTGGTGGCGCTGCCCAACTGCCACTGGACCGACGGCTCGCTCGTAGACCTCGAGCGGGTCGGCGAGGAGGTGCGGCGCGCCGGGGCCGCGCTAGTGGTAGACGCCACCCAGTCGGCCGGCGCCCATCCCCTCGACGTGCGCAGGGTACGGCCGGACTTTCTGGTCGCCGCCGCCTACAAGTGGCTGCTCGGCCCCTACGGGGTGGCCTTTCTGTGGGCCGCCGAGGAGAGGAGGGAGGGCAGCCCCATCGAGCACAACTGGATCAACCGCCGGGGCAGCGAGGACTTCTCCGGGCTCGCTGGCTACGCCGCCGGCTTCCAGCCCGGGGCCCGGCGCTACGACGCGGGCGAGAGGAGCAACTTCATCCTGCTGCCCATGGCGAACGCCGCGCTACGCCAGCTCCTCGCCTGGGGCGTAAAGAACATCTCTGAGACGCTCGGAACCCTCACCGACCTCGCGGAGGAGGGCGCCCTCCGGCTCGGCTTGCGCCCCGTCCCCCGCGGGCGCCGGGTGCGGCACATGATCGGGCTCCGCCTCCCCTCGGGCGGGGCGGCGGAGGTCGCCGGGCGGCTCGCCCGGCAGGGGGTGTTTGTGAGCGCCCGGGGCACCTGCCTGCGGGTCTCCCCCCACCTGTACAACACCCGCGAGGACGTTCTGCGGCTGCTGGATGCGCTCTCCCGGGTGCTCCGGCAGCAGAGCGCTACCCGGCGCTGACCCGCTCCACGCTCGACCAGGGCAGGAACTCGTAGCCCGCGGGGTCGCCGCTCGGGTCCCGGACGTCCAGCAGCAGACCGTTGCCGTCCCAGTCGCAGACGTAGCCGCTCACGTCGTTCCCGATGCGGGCGGACACGGAGACGAAGCTGCCCCTGCGCAGAAAACCCCGGATGTCCGGGGCACCCTCCCTTATGCGCCGGGCTACCGCGTCAGCTCCCTCGCCTCCCAAAAGCGCCTCCTCTCCACGAGATCCTAGCTCGTCTACCTCAGGGTACAGCATACCCGAGCCCCCGCCACCCGACGGGCTCCTGGTGCTTCTCGAAGCCCCGCTGCCCGGCCCGGCTCTCGAGAACCCGGAGAGCGGCGGCCCGGGCGCCTCAGCCGCTGCCCCCTCACCACTCCGTTACGGTCTTGGCTCCCGCTTCACGAAGTCCTCGGCCTTCCCCGCCGGAAAGAGCGCCGAGATCACCAGGGCCGCCACCGCCATCACCGCCACCGCCCAGAACGCTGGCGAGAGGGCGGTCGCGAGGGCCGCAGCGAGCTCCTCGTAGGCCTCATCCGGGATCCGGGCCCGCAGCGCGGGCTGCAACAGGGCGTTCGGGTCCGAGAGCAGCCGGGCCAGCGCCCCGTCGTCTCCGGCGACCCGCTCGACCGCCGCCTGGTAACGGTCCCCCAGCGAGAGGTTCAGGAGCGCCCCCATGACCGCCACCCCGAGCGAACCGCCGATCGTCCGGAAGAAGACGACCGAGGAGGTGGCTATCCCGCGGCGGTGCCAGGGGACCGCGTTCTGGACGCTCACGAGGTAGCTGGTGCTGGAGAAGCCCATCCCGAGCCCTATCACGAAGACCGCGAGGATCACGTAGGCGAGGGGCGTCGAGGCGTCCAGCGGGAGGCACATCGCAGAGCCCGCGACCACGAAGGCCGCCCCCAGGAGCAGGGTGGCCCTGTAGCCCGCCTTCAGGAGCATCCTCCCCCCCACGAAGGAGCCCACCGGCCAGCCGATGGAGAGCGGGGCCACGACGGCCCCGGCGGTGAGGGCGGTGCCGCCGAGAGCACCCTGCACGTAGAGCGGCACGTACACCGAGACCCCGAGCAGCACCCCGCCGAGCGCCGCGTTGCCCGCGGAGGCAACGGCGAACAGCCGCTCCCGGAAGAGGTCCAGGGGGACCACGGGGTTCGGGGCGCGGGCCTCGGCGAGAACGAAGAGTGCCAGGGCACAGGCCCCGCCCGAGAACAGGGCGATCCCCGCGGGAAGGCTCCCGACGCCCAGCACGGCGAGCAGCACCGCCACGAGCCCCCCGGTCAGCAGGCTAACCCCGAGGTAGTCCGGCCGTCCGGGGCGACGCTCGAAGCTCTCGCGCAGCGCGAGGGCCAGCAGAGCCCCGGCGGCCACCCCGAAGGGCACGTTCACGAAGAACACCCAGCGCCAGGAGAGGTAGTCCGTGATCAGGCCGCCGGCCGCCGGGCCGATTACGGCGGAGATCCCCCACACCGCGCCGAAGAGCCCCTGGATGCGCGCCCGGGTCTCCAGCTCGAAGATGTCCCCGACGATGGTCACGGCCACCGGCTGCACCGCCCCCGCGCCGAGCCCCTGGATGGTCCGGTACAGGATCAGGGCGCCCATGCTGCCGGCCGTGCCGCACAGCACGCTGCCCAGCAAAAAGAGGGAGATGCCCAAAAGGTAGACCGGCTTGCGCCCGTAGGTGTCGGAGAGCCTGCCGAAGACCGGGCCGGTGACCGTGGCCGCCAGCAGGTAGGCGGCGAACACCCACGGGTACAGGCCAAGGCCGCCGAGGTCACCGATCACCGTGGGCATCGCCGTCCCGACCACGGTGGAGTCCAGCGCGGCGAGAAACGTCCCGATGAGGGTGGCCAGGGTTACGAGGATCTTGCGCCGGCGGCTCAGGCCCAAGCCCTACCCACCTCCGCCGGGCGCGGAGCGCCCATCGGTTCTAGAGCAGCGAGCGGGGCCGGACGAGCCCCCTCACCACCGACACCAGCTCCTCCGGATCGAGGGGCTTGCGCAGGATCCGCACCGAGCCCTGGGTCCTCTCGGCTATCGCCCGGGAGGCCGGGTCCTTCTTGGAGGCCATGAGCACGACCGGGATCTTGGAGGTCTTCGGCATGGCCTTGAGGCAGTGGCAGGCCTCCACCCCGCCGATGTGCGGCATGGAGACATCCATGACGATGAGGTCCACCTTCTGGTTCAGAGCCTCCTGCAGGGCCCGGCGCCCGTCGGAGGCCTGGACGACCCGGTAACCGGCCTTGGTGAGGGCTTCGGTCGCGACGTCGAGGGCGACGGGGTCGTCATCGGCGATCATGACCGTGGGTCTGCCCAGTTCCATGACAGCGTATTCTACACCCTGAGTGCATGTGTGCCCTCCCACCCGACGGATGGCACCCGATGGGTTAAACTCCTGCCGGAGCACACTCTACGCGAGAGGTGAAGCGTGCAGCAGGAGAGGTACTTCCGCAAAGGCTTCAAGATGCGGGGGCAGATCCAGCACCTGCTGGACCGGGACTACCGCTCCAAGATCGTGGACGAGATCCGGCGGCGGGGCAACGTGCTCGAGGCCGGAGACCTCACCCTGCGCCTCGCCGACGAGTTCGGCTTCTGCTACGGGGTCGACCGGGCGGTGGACTACGCCTTCCAGACCAGGGAGAAGTTCCCGGACCGCAGGATCTTCCTCACCGGGGACATGATCCACAACGCCTCCATGAACGCCCGGCTGCGGGAGATGGGCATCGAGTTCCTCTCCCAGGGCTTCGACGGGCGGCCGGACGAGCGGTTCGAAGACCTCGGCGAGGAGGACGTGGTGATCCTCCCGGCCTTCGGCGCGCCGGTGGAGTGGGTGAAGCGGCTGCGCGAGCGCGGGTGCATAATCGTGGACACCACCTGCGGCTCGGTCCTCTCGGTGTGGAAGCGGGTGACCCGCTACGCCCAGAAGGGCTTCACCAGCGTCATCCACGGCAAGTACTACCACGAGGAGACGAAGGCCACCGCCTCCCAGACCCGCCGGGATGGGGGCAACGGGAAGTACCTCATCGTGCGCGACCTCAGGGAAACCGGCTACCTCACTGACTTTATCCGGGGCCGGATGGATGCCCGGGAGCTGAAGGAGCGGCTCGGACACGGCATGAGCCCCGGCTTCGACCCGGAGAGGGACCTCGTGCGGGTCGGGGTGGCGAACCAGACGACCATGCTGATGACCGAGACGATGAAGGTCGGCGAGGAGATCCGGAAGGCCATGGAGGAGCGCTACGGGCGGGAGAACCTCGCTGAGCACTTCGAGCTGTTCGACACCATCTGCTCGGCCACCCAGGACCGGCAGGACGCCCTCATGCGGCTCCTGGAGCACCCGCTGGACGTGATGGTGGTGGTCGGCGGCTACAACTCCTCGAACACCAACAACCTGGCGATCATCGCTTCCGAGCGGGTGCCGCGCAGCTACCACGTGGCGAGCGGCGACTGCATCCGGGGCAGCTCCATCCGGCACAAGCCGCCGGGTACCCCGCTCGACCCGCGGGAGGAGGTCGAGGAGGATGGCTGGCTCCCGCAAGGGCCGGTGCGCGTGGGGCTCACCGCCGGGGCCTCCACCCCGAACTCCCAGATAGGGCTGGCCGTCCGGCGCATCCTGGAGGCCCGGGGCATCCCGGTAGAGGAGGCGTTGGCAGCCTCCTCTTAGGAGAGGCCCGCGGAAGAGCGTTGCTGCGCACGGTGACCGTCACCCGGTATGTCGCGCCGCTACGCGAGGGCGGCTCGCTCCCGGCCATCGTGGAGGCCGACGACCTGGGCACCTACGTCCTGAAGTTCCGCGGCGCGGGACAGGGGCGCAAGGCGCTCATCGCCGAGATAGCCGCCGGGGAGCTGGCCCGCTCGCTGGGGCTCACGGTGCCGGAGATAGTCCTGGCAGAGCTGGACGCGGAGCTGGCACGCCCGGAGCCCGACCCGGAGATACAGGACCTCATCCGGGCGAGCGCGGGGCTGAACGTGGCGCTGGACTACCTGCCGGGCTCTCTGGGCTTCGACCCCCTCGCCGACGCCCCGGACCCCCTGCTCGCCTCGCGCATCCTGTGGTTCGACGCCCTGGTGGCCAACGTGGACCGTACGATCCACAACCCGAACCTCCTGGTGTGGCACGGACGGCTGTGGCTTATAGATCACGGGGCGGCGCTGTACTTCCACCACACCTGGAAGGGCTGGGAGGAGGCGGCCCGCAGACCCTACGCCGCGGCCCGGGATCACGTCCTGCTTCCTTTCGCCACCGCCCTACGCGAGGCGGACGAGATGATGTCCGCGAGGATCTCGCCCGCCATGCTGGACGGCATTCTGGAGCTGGTCCCCGGCGCCTGGCTCGAGGATGAGCCGGGGTTCGCGGATGCCGGAGAGGTACGCGCCGCCTACCGGGAGTACCTGCTGAGCCGCCTGGAGGAGCCCAGGGACTGGGTGGACCACCTGGAGGAGACGCGTGCGCAGGCTGTTTGAGTACGCCCTGCTGCGGGTGGTGCCCCGGCCGGAGCGGGGAGAGTTTATCAATGCGGGGGTGTTGATCTACTGCCCGGAGGAGGATTTCCTGGGGGCCAGGGTGCATCTGGACCGGGAGAGGCTGCGTGCACTGGACCCGGAGCTCGACCAGGAGGCGGTCCTCGCCCACCTGGAGGCCGTAGAGCGGGTGTGCGCGGGGGGGCCGGAGGCCGGGCCCCTGGGGCGCCTCTCCCCGCGGGAGAGGTTCGGGCGCCTCGTAGCCCCGCGCAGCACGGTCCTCCAGCCCTCACCGGTCCACACCGGCTTTACCGAGGACTGCGCCGCGGAGCTGGAGCGGCTGCTCTCGGAGATGGTCCGGGCGCCCGCCGGCCCGGACGGCTGAGAACCCTACCGGTCGTCCCCGGCGGCCCGGCGCGTCTCCTGCCGGGACTCCTCCTCGACGCGGGCGCGCTCCCGGGCGGAGGCCATCACCAGCTTTCGCACCTCCTCGGGTGAGTCGGTGAGCGCCAGGAGCTCCATGTCCGCCCGGGAGATCTTACCCTCCTCCAGCACCACGTCGCGCAGCCAGCCGCACATGCCCCGCCAGTAGTCGCTGCCGAAGAGGATGACCGGGAAGTCGTGGACCTTCCCGGTCTGGATGAGGGTGAGGGCCTCGAAGAGCTCGTCCATCGTCCCGAAGCCCCCGGGGAAGATGACGAAGGCCTGGGCGTACTTGACGAACATGGTCTTCCGGACGAAGAAGTACCGGAACTCCAACGGTAGGTCCACGAAGGGGTTGCACCCCTGCTCGTAGGGCAGCTCGATGTTCAGGCCCACCGAGGGAACCCCGGCCTCCCTCGCGCCGCGGTTGCCGGCCTCCATGATGCCCGGCCCGCCGCCGGTGATGATGGCAAACCCCGCCTCCCCCAGCAGGCGGGCGGTCTCGACAGCGGCGGCGTACATGGGGTCCGAGGGACCTACCCGCGCCGACCCGAAGAAGGTGACCGCAGGCCCCAGACCGGCGAGCTCCTCGAAGCCCTCGACGAACTCCCCCATAATCCTGAGCACCCGCCAGGTGTCGGTCCTGACGAAGGCTGCCTCCTCGGGGTACGGCGGCCGGAGCATCCGCTCGTCCTCGGTGGAGCGCGCCACACGCGCGGCCCTCCCCGAGAGCTCTCCTTTTCTTTCCTCGCGCGCCACGGCGGAGGACGCCCCCGCGTTCCTTACAGCCCCAGCTCGACGAGCTTCCGGGCCACCCCGGAGAGCTCTCTCCCCTCGGCCGAGCCCGCGGCCAGCGCCCTGGTGGAGCCATCCTCGAAGGTGACCTCGGCAACCTCCTCGCCGTTCTCGTCCCGCCCGAGGTATTTGCGCAGGGCAAGGACGGCCCCCGCGATAGCGCCGAGCAGCAGCAAGCGCCCGAGAACCCTTCTTCCCATCACGCCGCCTCTCCTTCCAGGGCCCGCTCCACCTCGGCGCGGGCGTTGCGCATGTCGTAGAGCGCAAGCCCCACCCGCGCATCGAGCCCGGTTATAGCCGCCAGGATCGCACCGCTCTCCAGGCGCACCAGAAGCACGTAGCCGAGTTCAGTGCGCACCTTGGCCTGGACCGCCCGCTCCTTGCCGTTCTTCCGGGCCACCTGATCCAAGAGTCCCACCAGGGCACCAAGCATCGCCTGCGCCCGCTCGCGGTCCACCCCTTCAGGGTGGGAAGACCCAAACAGCCTGCCTTCCCGCGTCAACACCGCACAGGACCGGATATCCGGGGAGAGCGCCCGGAGGTCGGCCAGCACCCGGTCCAGGCCCCTCCCCTCTCTTCCGTTAGGCTTCTCGGTCACAAACCCTCCTCAGGCTAACCTGCCCTCGAAAGACGCATTATACTCCCCATGCTCCCCGTCCTCGCCGCTACCACGACGAGGCGCCTCTTAACATCCACCCCTTCTGGTGCTATATTTTTGAAGCTT
>JADDKG010000194.1 GCA_020253895.1 Rubrobacter sp. | reverse complement strand
CCGAGCTTGCCGCGCGCCGGGCCGCCCAGCAGGAGGCCGCCGAGCAGCGGGAGGCCGCTCGCAAGGCCCGCGAGGCCGCCCGGCAGGCGGCAATAGAGCAGGAGGCCGCCGAGCGCGCCGCCCAGCAGGCCGCGGCGCAGCAGGAGGCTGCGGAGCAGGCTGCGGCGCAGCAACAGGCCGCCCAGCAGGAGGCCGCCGAGCAGGCTGCGGCGCAGCAGCAGGCTGCGGAGCAGGCCCAGCCGCAGCCCGTCGAGCAGGTCGCCTCGGAGCAGACCGTCCCCGAGCAGCAGGCCGCACCTCAGCAGACGGCTTCCCCGGACACCTCCTCTTCCTCCGCCGGACAACAGTACCCGTCTGCGGGTAACAGCGGAACCCAGCAGCCCTCTGCCGGCGGCGGCTCCACCGGCGTAAGCGGGGAGGCCATAGTCGCCGAGGCCCGGAAGTACCTGGGGGTACCTTACGTGTACGGCGGGGCCTCCCCCGATCAGGGCTTCGACTGCTCCGGGCTTGTGATGTACGTCTTCGCCCAGTTCGGCATCTCCCTGCCGCACTCGGCCGCCGCCCAGTACGGCTACGGCTACTCCGTCTCCACCCCGGGTCCCGGAGACGTGGTCTTCTGGGCCCAGGGCGGCGGGGGCATCACCCACAACGGGATAGCCACGGGCAGCGGGACCGTGATCCACGCGCCCTACCCCGGCACCGTGGTCCGCGAGGAGGCCATCTGGTCCGACGGCTACGTGGGGGCGAAGCGCCTGATCTGATTCCTCCCGCAACCGGTAGCCCGCCGGAGGGTCCTTCAAAGGGCCCTCCGGCTCCCTTTGCGACATGTGCCCCGTGGTATAAAGGGTGGAGGCGTTTGCCGGCGGGCTCTTTTCGCGAGGAGGGTGCTTCTTATGGGTCTTGTTCTGCTGCAGGCGGCCGGGATCGGGTTTCTGGTCTTCGTCCTCGTCGTCATCGTCGTAGCCGTCTACCTCTTCTTCAGCGCGGTTAAGATCGTCAAGGAGTACGAGCGGGGGGTTATCTTCCGGCTGGGAAGGGTACGCGGCGGCCCCAAAGGGCCCGGGCTCTTCCTGCTCCTCCCGCTGGTGGATAGCATGGTCAAGGTAGACCTCAGGACCGTCACCATGGACGTGCCGCCGCAGGACATCATCACCCGCGACAACGTTCCCGCCCGGGTCAACGCCGTCGTCTACTTCAGGGTGGTAGACCCCAACAAGAGCGTCATCGAGGTGGAGAACCACGTGCTGGCGACCAGCCAGATCTCACAGACCACCCTGCGCAGCGTGCTGGGTCAGAAGGACCTCGACGACCTCCTGACCAACCGGGAGGCCATAAACAACGAGCTGCAGCGGATCATCGACGAGCAGACCGACCCGTGGGGGGTTAAGGTCAGCGTGGTCGAGGTTAAAGACGTGGAGATCCCGCAGCAGATGCAGCGGGCCATGGCCCGGCAGGCCGAGAGCGAGCGCGAGCGGAGGGCCAAGATCATCGCCGCCGAGGGCGAGTACCAGGCCTCAGAACGCCTCCGGCAGGCCGCAGACCGGTTGGACAGCCCCACCGCGTTGCAGCTCCGGCTCTTCCAGACCATGGGTGAGATCGCGGTCAACCAGAACTCCACCATCATCCTGCCCGTGCCAATAGAACTGTTCAGGCCCTTCCTGCGCGACGAGCGCGCCCAAGACGGTGCGGCCCGGCATCCCGCCGGAGATGCCCGGACGGCCGGTGAGTAACCCGAGGTTTTTCGCCCCGCCCGGGTTAACCTTCGGCAATCTGGGTAAGATAAAGCCTTGAGGTTGGAGTATGTAGCTTACTAGCTTCGGGAACCGATAGACCGATGAGACGCGGGGCAAGAGAAAGAGTACGGGCGCAGCGGCGGCTCTCCGAGCCGCTCTCCCTGCGGGTCCCCAGTAACCCCGAGTACGTGATGCTGGCCCGGCTGGTGGTCAGCCATATAGCCCGGGTGGCGGGCTTCGGTCCCGAGGAGACCTACGACCTTAAGCTGGCGGTCACCGAGGCGGCGACCAACGTCATACGCCATGCCGCGGTGGACCACTTCGAGATAGAGTACAGGATACTGCCCGAGGCGGTGCAGATAACCGTCACCGACGCCGGCGGGGGCTTCGACATCGAGGAGGCTGGCGGCTCTCCTGACGGGTACGGGGGCTTTGGCTTGGCCGTCATCCGTCACCTGGTGGACGAGATGGTTGTGGAGTCTGCCCCCAACGGCACCCGCCTCCGGATGATCCGGCGCCGGGGCGCTTCCGTAGAAGAAGCCTCGAACGGCTGAGCCTGAAGAAGATCTTTGCGGGATGTTCTGCACCCGCGTTGAACGGCTCGTGCCCGATAAAGTACAGTAACCCCTTGAGAATGTTACGAGAGGAGTACGCGAGGACGCTGTGCTGCAGCGGGTAAACCCGGGCCACAAGGCTCTGGCCGACTACCGCAGTATCATCCGGCGGGAGCTCTATGAGGAGCTGCAGGAGCTCGCCGGACGCCTGCGGGGCGTACGCGTGCTGCACATAAACGCCACCAGCTTCGGGGGCGGGGTGGCGGAGATCCTCTACGCGCTCGTTCCCCTCGCCCGGGATGCCGGGCTGGAGGTGGAGTGGGCAATAATGTTCGGGGCCGAGCCCTTTTTTAACGTAACCAAGAAGTTCCACAACGCCCTGCAGGGCGCCGACTACGAGCTGACCATAGAGGACCGCGCCATCTACGAGGAGTACAACCGCAGGACCGCGCGGGCGCTCGTGGAGGCCGGCGAGGAGTGGGACATAGTCTTTGTCCACGATCCGCAGCCCGCACTCGTCCGGGAGTTCTCCGGAGGGCTCGGGGAGAAGACGCGTTGGATCTGGCGCTGCCACATCGACACCTCCACCCCCAACCGGCAGGTCCTGGACTACCTGTGGCCCTACATAGTCGACTACGACGCCCAGGTCTACACCATGCGGGAGTACACCCCCCCGGGCGTCGAGATGCCGGGGCTCACTATCATCCCCCCGGCCATAGACCCGCTCTCGCCCAAGAACATGGCCCTCTCACGGGACGACGCCAGTTACATCGTTACCCAGTTCGGGGTAGATACCGAGCGGCCTTTCCTGCTGCAGGTCTCTCGCTTCGACCCCTGGAAGGACCCCTTAGGGGTCATAGACGTCTACCGTATGGTCAAGGAAAAGATGCCGGAGGTCCAGCTGGTCCTCGTCGGGTCCATGGCCCACGACGACCCCGAGGGATGGGACTACTGGTACAAGACCGTCAACTACGCGGGCGGCGACCCCGACATCTT
>JADDKG010000193.1 GCA_020253895.1 Rubrobacter sp. | reverse complement strand
GTCAGAGGCGCCCTCCGCCCCGGCGACGGCGGCGAGCGCCCCCGCCCGCTCCACGACGAAGCCCAGCGAGATCAGACCGACCCCCGTCCGCACCCAGGCGAGCAGCGTCCGCTCGTTGGCGAGGTGCTCCCGGATCTCGGCGTCCCGCTCCGGCTTGCGCGGGCGTTCGCCGCCGAACAGCTCTAGAATCCCCATTCTTCAGGCTCCTCGGTACGGAGGATACCACCGCGGGACGGGATCATCCCAAAGAGACGCCGGTCAGGCGCTCCACCCTCCGCACGTAAGCCTCCGGGTTGGTCTTCCGTTCCAGCCCACCCTTGGACATGTAGCGAACCTTGCCGAAGACCGGACGCTCCTTCCAGGGCCGGTCGTGCAGGCCGAAGATCCAGGCGACGTTGGCGTAGGAGTTCGGGTCCCGGCCGTCGAGAAAGTATTTGTTGTTCAGGTACAGCGCGGTACGGTAGGCCTGCTGGGGGCTCCGGGTCCAGCCGAGGATCCTCTTGCCCCAGTACATCCGCATGTGGTTGTGCAGGTAACCGGTGCTGCGCATCTCGACCATGGCCGCGTTCCAGTAAGGATCGTGGGTGCACGCCTCCTCCAGCTGTCTGGGGGTGTAGACGTGCTCCCTCGGGTCGTCGCCGTGCTCCCCCAGGGTCTGCCGGGCCCAACCCGGCAGACAGGAGTACGAGTCGTAGTTACGGGTGTGGTAGACGAAGTTCACCGCGAGCTCCCGGCGGACGATGAGCTCCTCCAGAAAGGACCGCACATCCTCCTCCGGCGCCCCGGAGCTCCTGGTCTCCAAGGCCAGGTACACGGGCGAGATGTGCCCGAAGTGGAGGTACTTGCTCATGTGGGAGACCCTGCCGGCGTGGGGCTGGGAACGCCCCGCAGCGTACCCGGCGAGCCCCTCCCCGAAAAAGCGCCGCGCAAGCCGCCGGGCGGCCCGGGAGCCGCCCGGGTAGAGGTGCCCCACCGGACCCACCCCCCGGTCGAGGTCCATCTCCTCCAGCACCCGGCCGGGGTCTGAGAGGTCGACCCCGTCCAGAAGACCCGCCGCCGCAGAGGGACGCCGCAGGGGAGTGGTCCTGAGCCCGACCAAAAAGCGGTCGAGGTGATGGCCTATCCTCGGCCGGAAGGTGCGGGCTGCGTACTCCCGGCGGTCGGAGGCGACCTCCACCGGGACCACCACGTCAGACTCCACCTGGACCACCCCGCAGCCGGCCTCAGAGGCCACGTTTTCGCGCCACCCAACCTGGTGGCGCAGGTAGCCCCGGTCCGTGACTATGAGGGCGGCGTTCCTGCCCGCCCTTAGGGCCACCTCGTCCGGACTCCCACGCCTCACCGCGAACCCTATCCCCCGCCGGCGCAGCCCCGACCCCACATCAACGAGCCCCTCCAGCATAAAGGCGTAGTGCCGGAGGTTCGCCTCCGGGTAGTCGTCGGTAAGACCAAAGACGCAGACCAGTGTACGCCCGAGCGCGTTGGCCTGCTGGATAGCGTACTCCAGGGCGTGGTTATGCTCGGCCCGCTGGGAGGCCTGCATCCAGTAGAGGACGTGCCGGCCGTCTTCCCGGGGCCCCTTACGGTTTAGGGGCTTGATCCGCTCCTGCTGTATCCTGGCGGTGGCCACGAGACTCCTCCCTTACAACCTTAGCGCCGCTCTCTCCCGGCCTCCAGGTGAGATGACACATCCCGGGAGGAGCCGTTGCGGACCTCAGCGGTAGCGGGCGCCGTCGTAGGCGGCGATCACGCTGGCCCGCCAGCGGAGGAGATCTTCCCGCAGCCGCTTGAGCTCGGAGCGGGGCGTCTCGGGGGCCAGGTTGTGCCGCTCCCCGGGGTCCTCGGCGAGGTCGAACAGCTCCTCTGGCTGCCGGCCGTAGTGGTAGATGTACTTGGTGTGGCCCCGGATGCTGGCCAGGCACTTGTAGTCGTGGTAGCAGCTGAAGTGCAGGGTGCGGTCCGCGGGGATGGGATGCAGCAGCGAGCGGCCCGGGTAGTCGCCGCCCTCTATCCTGTAGCCCAGCAGCTCAGCCACGGTGGGCAGGATGTCCAGGTGGTTCACCAGCCCCTCCACCCGGCGCCCCTCCTCGAACCGGCCGGGGACGTGGATGATCAGGGGCACCCGCAGCCCCTCCTCGTAGATGGTGTCGTCGTGCTGGTAGCGGCCGTGCTCCCCAAAGCCCTCCCCGTGGTCGCCGTAGATCACGAAGATGGTCTTCTCGTAGAGCCCCAGCTCCTTGTACTGCTCGATGACGTTGCGCACAAAGTGGTCGAGGTAGGCCACCTCGTTCTGGTAGCGGTTGAGGGTGGGGTCCTCTGCGTAGTCCCTCATCCCGTAGCGGTCGGCCGGCCGGTAGTCGTGGTGGCCGGTGACCCCGAGGTAGGTCACCATGAAAGGCCCGTCCCGGTGCTCCTCCAGCCAGCGGCGGCTGGGCTCGAGCATGATGTCGTCCTCGTAGCCGAAGTAGTTGACCTGGTCGTAGCCCTCGGTGTCCATGCTCTCCAGCGGGTAGAACT
>JADDKG010000192.1 GCA_020253895.1 Rubrobacter sp. | reverse complement strand
TTTCCCTCGGGCAGCACGGCCTCCCCGGGCACCCCGGCGTCCCGCAGGATACGGGACATGATCTCCGCCTCGCTCGGGGGGTGCTGCCCGACCCCGCCGGTGGGGATGAGGAGCCGCACCCTCCCGGCGGCGTAGAGCCGGGCGGCGTGCAGCGTCCGGGCCATGAGGGTCCCGCTGGGCCTGCCCCCGGGCAGAACCTGCGAGCCGAGCACCACCGCCACCTCGGCGCCGCTACGCCGGGTGGGCATCTCACCCGCAAACACCCGGAGCAGACGCCAGAGGTTGAGGAACAGCCCGCCCGGCGGAGGGGCGGCCCTCACGCTGACCTCCGGGCCGCCTCCAGGTCCGCCGGGGTGTTGACGCTCATGAGCAGGAGCGAGGGGTCGCCGAACCTCTCGAGGTCCTCCACGTACTCCACCCGCCCGAGCCGGTCCAGAAGCCCCACCACGGACCTCCTCCCGGCGTCGAGCTCGGCCGAGATCTTCCGCAGAACCCGCCGGTCGTAGGCAGCGAAGAGCGGCTGTGCCCGCCCGGCGTGGCGCGGCACGGCGGCCTCCGCTCCCTCCGCCGCCACGCGGGCGACCAGGTGCTCCGCGAGCGCCGCGGAGGCGAAGGGCATGTCCCCGGCGACCACGAGAACGGCCGCGCAAGAGGCAGCCGAGAGCCCGGCCTCCATTCCGGCAAGCGGCCCCTGGCGGCCCGGCCGCAGGTCGAAGACCCGCCGGACACCGGGAGGACACGGTCCCCCATCACCGGCCACCAGGACCTCGCCGCAGACCCCCTTCAGCGAAGAGAGCACCCGGTGCAGGAGTGGGACGCCTCCTATCTCCTCCGCCAGCTTGTCCCGTCCCATCCGGCGGCTGCCGCCGCCGGCCAGGATCACGCAGGTGGCGTCCACCGCGTCCCTCCGGCCCCCGGGGAGGGGAGTTCTCCCCGCAACCCCAAGAGCTTCTGCCGCAGGCGGTCGACCCGCTCGTCCTCCCCCCGCATCCCCGAGCGGGAGACCCGCTTGGCCAGCGCGAGGTCCACCGCGGCGGCGTGCAGCCGCCGCTCGCGGAACCACTCGCCCCAGCGCCCGGTGAGCGCCAGCTTCAGGTAGCGCGCGGTGCGCCGGAAGTAGGTCGGCAGGACCGAGTAGTCCTCGGGGCCCAGGAGCCCCGCCGCCACCTCCTCCCGCAGCTCGTCCCGGATGGCCCGCCGCTCGAAGGCGAGCCACCCGGCGATGATCGCCGCGTACAGGAGGAGCACAAGGAACAAAACCCCGTAGGCCAGCGGGCCGAAGAGGCTGGCGGTCAGGTTGAAAGCGGCGTGCAGCCCTATTGCCACCCCGAGCCCCAGCACCGGCGGGACCGGCTTAAATAGCGGGCTCCTCACCCACGGCACGAGCCCGAACCCGATGCCGGTCATGGAGGTGAAGGCGGCGTGGGCGAAGCCGCCGAAGATCCTGCGCACCGCGTAGGTCTCGGGGCCGAACTGGGCGTAGTAGAGCAGGTCTTCGGCCAGCGAGAACCCGAACCCGACCGCCGAGCCGTAGACGATCCCGTCCATCACCCCGGAGAACTCCACGACCCCCCGACGCCGGGAGGCGGCATACGAGACCAAGAACACCAGGAACAGGGCGAACCCCTTGGCGCACTCCTCCACCACGGGGGCGGCCACCACCGCCGTCAGGAAGCCGGCCACCTGCATCGTCGAGATCTGGCTGACCGCAACCTGGAAAAGCGTGTTGAAGAACAGCGAGATCGCCACCGCCACCGTAAAGCCCCACAGGAAGACCGGGACGACGTACCTGAGCGGCTCCCGCTCGTAGAGGTCTATAAACCGGATAAAGGCCAGGTAGACGAGGGTCTGGAGAACCCCTATCCCGACTAGTGCCCCGCTCAACTGTCCACCGAGCTCTTCCACATGGGGGGCAGTATACATCCTGCCCCCTGGTAGAATATGCTGTGCAGAACAGGCGGACGTTTTGCACGGCAGAGGCGGAGACGGAGGCGTTGGAGAGGGACACCCACAGCCGCGAGTCCATCCTGGAGGCGATGCGCCACCTGACCCACGGGGTCTACGTTCTGGGCACCCGGCGCGGCCGGCAGTCCAACGCGATGACCGCCTCCTGGGTCATGCAGACCTCGGAGCGGCCGCCCGCCGTGGCGGTGGCCATCCGCCAGGACCGCTACACCCACGATATGGTGCTGGAGTCCGGGACCTTCGCCCTGAGCATCCTGCGGGAGAGCCAGGTTAACCTGGCCCACCACTTCTCGGAGACCAGCGGCGAATACCACGACAAACTGCAGGGCGTGCCCTACGGGCTCACCCCGGGAGGCTCCCCCTACCTGCTCGACTGCCTGGCCTACCTGGACTGCCGGGTGATGGACACCGCCCGTGCCGGGGACCACACGCTCATCGTCGGAGAGGTTGCCGCCGGGGAGACCCTGGCCAGTGACTACCCTTTGATCTACGACCCGAGCGAGTACGAGGAGGCCCTGAGCTAGCATGCCGAACCCCCACTCCCGGCTCAAGGAGCTGGGCTACGAACTGCCCGAAGTCCCCTCCCCTGCAGGCTCTTACGTGCCCGCCGTACGCAGCGGGGACCTCGTCTTCACCGCGGGGCAGGTACCCTTCCGGGACGGGAAGCTGGCCTTTGCCGGGAAGGTGGGCGCGGCGGTGAGCCTGGAGGAGGCCCAAGAGGCCGCGAGGATCTGCGCCCTCAACGCGCTGGCCGCCGCGGCCGAGGCGGCGGGCGGCCTCGAGAACATAGCCCGTATCGTGAAGGTGGTGGGGTTCGTCGCCTCGGCCCAGGGATTCAACCAGCAGCCGCAGGTGGTCAACGGGGCCTCGGACCTTCTCGGGGAGGTCTTCGGAGACGACGGGCTCCACGCCCGGTCGGCGGTAGGGGTGGCGGAGCTTCCGCTGGACGCGCCGGTGGAGGTGGAGCTCGTGGCCGAGGTGCGCCAGGCTCCCTAGTTCACCGGGCGCTCGTCGTAGGGCGCGTCGGGCGCCGCGGGCTTGAGGTACTTGTAGACGTCCTTGTGGAGCACCCCGTCGAAGATCACCTTGCCGTTCTTCCGCACGGTCTGGTAGGTGATCCAGGTGGTCACCGGGTTGCCCTCCTCGTCCACCGTCTCGGAGACCTTCTCAGAGCGCATGTCCACCTCTATGCCGCTCGGGCGGCCGTAGATGGCGGCGTTGACGGTGCCGGTGCTCCGGTCGACCCACTCCCGGATGAGGATGTAGCCGGGAGAGGTGTTCTTGAACTTCATGTCCAGCGCCCCGAACCACACGGTGGCATCGAACCCCGGCCTTATGTACGGCAGCTCGGCGTAGTGGGGGTGCCGCTCTATTACGTCGAGCCCGGCGAGGTTGGCCGCCATGTACAGGGTCGAGGAGACCTGGCAGAGCCCGCCCCCCTCGGCGGTGTCCACCCGGCCGTTTATGATGACCTTGGTGTCGTGGTATTCGAGCGGGGCGGCGAGCTCGTTGAAGGAGAAGACCTCGCCCGGGGCGAGCAGCGTACCATCCACCGCCTCGGAGGCTATCTCGAGGTTCTCCACCCGCCCGGGAGAGTCGTCGTAGGTGAGGTAGTTGGTCTGGTAGGTGGCGAGCAGGTCGGTGGGCTTGAGGCGCTCGGCCTCGGCGGTGGTGAGCTCGGGCCGGTCGACGGCCACCGGGATCTCATACTCCCGCCGGCCCTCGAAGATGCCCTCCTCGATGGCGCCGAGCAGCTTCTCGTCCTGGATTGCCCGTCCCGTCCGGCTGGGGGTGACGGTGATCTGCTCGCCCGAGACCTCGTACCCCGCCTCGACCGGCTCCTGGTTGATCGCAGCGTAGACGGCCGAGAGGTTCTCGCGCAGCCTGCCGCGGTCGACACCGACGCGGAACCCGCCGTCGCGGGTGGTAATCTCCAGCGAATCTCCTATGGCCGAGGGAGAGACGGTCCAGCGCCGGCCCTCGTAGGTAAGCACGAGCTGGCCGTCCAGCGCCCGCCGGGCTTTGTCCGCAGCCCTCTCGGCCTCAGCGGTGGTGAGCTCGGGCTCGAGGACCCGGCCGACGATCCGGGCCTCCCCGCTCATGTCCTCGACGGCCCGGTTTATGGAGCGCATGGTGGCCTCCACGTCGAGCCTGTAGCCCTCCCGGGAGCTGACCACGTCCACCTCGGAGCCGTAGACGTTCACCTCGGCCTGCCGCGGCGGATGGTCCAGGCGGGAGGCCAGCTCCTCCACCCGCTCCCGGGCCACCTCCGGGCGGTAGTCCACCCGCGGCTCGATGGTTACGGTGCCGTAGGCGGCCCGCAGCCGCTCTCCGAGCCGCTCCAGGATACCACCCTCCCGGCCTACGGCGTAGGCCGCCTCCACGGTCTCGCGAACCTTGTAATCTATCCCCATCTCCCGGGCGCTGAAGGAGATTTCGCCCTCCGGGCCGCCGCGGAGCTCCACCCTCTCCAGAGCCCCCTCGGCCCTGCGGAGCACGATCTCCTCGGCCTCCTCGGGCGTCTTGCCC
>JADDKG010000191.1 GCA_020253895.1 Rubrobacter sp. | reverse complement strand
GGCGACTGGAAGAACGTCTTCACCGAGCGCAACCGGCAGGAGTTCAAGGAGGCCGCTGGGGACCTCCTGATCCGGTTGGGCTACGAGCGGGACAAAGGCTGGTAAGAGCAGATAGCAGCCTCAAAGATGTTTGGGCAAGAAAGGAAAGCTATCTGGATTGCGCTACCAACCATCCTTTTTTGACTAGGGTTGCAGCCTACACTTGATTTCAGCCGTAAGATTGCAATAGAGTGGGGACGATCTTAAGGAAGGTAACAGCTCTCTTTGAATGAATAGGCAAGGACGTAATGCCCGGTAAATATGACACCGAAGTGGACCCAAATAACAAGAACACCTCACAGGCTCTCATAGTTGAGCTAACAGGGCCAGATAAACGCGTTCTCGATGTAGGGACGGCTACTGGCTACGTGGCAAAGGTGCTCAAGGAGCGGGGATGTACTGTTACGGGAATCGAGCTGGACCCGGAAGCTGCTCAACAGGCCGAAAAGCACTGTGAGAGGGTCATCGTCGGAGATGTAGAGAAGCTCGATCTAGAAGCCGAGTTCGGTGAAGAGCTGTTCGATGTGATCATCTTCGGCGACGTGCTGGAGCACCTGAAGGAGCCCGAGCTGGTGCTCAAACGGGTGAAACCCTTTCTAAGTCCTGGTGGTTACGTGGTCGCTTCGATCCCAAACATAGCCCATGGGAGCGTGCGTCTAGCCCTGCTGCAGGGTAGCTTCCAGTATCGTCCGCTGGGACTGCTCGACGAAACGCACCTGAAGTTTTTTACCAGAGAAAGCATAGAACAACTCTTCGACAATGCAGGTTACGCAATTGATATCTTGGAGCGTATCAGGGTCGGGATCTTCAATACCGAAATCGAGCTAGATAAAGGCAGGGTTTCAGAAGAAGTACTCGAGCAGATCAGTGCGGACCCGGAGTCCGAAACCTATCAGTTTGTGCTGACCGCGTATCCACAGAGCAGTCCTCCGCTGGCGGCTAAGCTCAATCGTCTTCGTTTTCTCGAAGAGCGACTGGAACAGCGGGATCGCGTCATCTATGAACTGAGCAGGAAGCTGCGCAACATGGAAGAGCTACAACGCCAGCTTGAAGACCGTAACGAGCAACTTGCCAGAAGAGAGCGGGAGGTATCCGAGCTCGTGCAGGAAGTCGCCAAGCGTAACCGCCGCTTGGCCAATCTCGAAGAGCGGGTTAAACGCCTTAACCAGCAGGTCGGCAAGCTCCGCAAGAAGGGCAGGCAGTGAAAAATACACTCCAACAAGGCGCAGATGGCAAGAGGTCTGACTCGTCTTTTAGCTCTTCTACGCCTGTCTATGCGGAGAAATCCTACAATCTCTTAACCCTTCTCGGCTTCGCCCGGCGTTACGTGTCGGGCAAGAACGTGATTTTCATCAGCCGTGAGGGGATAGGAGTAGGCAGCTCTCTGCTGTCTGAAACCGCGAAGTCAGTGGTGGGTTTGACGGATTCCGAAGAAGAGTTGGGGGTGGCCTCTAGGTTTTACCCGGCAGCACCCAATGTACGCTACGAGAGAGCAGGTTTTCCCGAGCTTCCACACCCTGAGGGCTACTTCGATGTAGCGGTTGTCTGGAGTATGGTCGAGCGTCTCGTTAGTCCTGAGAACCTTCTGAGGGAGGTCAAACGGGTCCTGGGACGTGACGGGCTACTTATAGTTTCTACCCCGGACAAACAAGCACACTCTAACGACCGCAATTACAAAGACCCGGAACACATTCGTGAGATGTACGTTCCCGAGTTTGAGGAGTTGGTGGAACGGTTCTTTAAGCACGTGTCCCTCTACCGTCACGGAGCGGTATCGGGTGGGATAGTCTTCAAGACACCTGCCAACCTCTCGCGTCCGCTTGTTGAAACAGCAGGGTTCGACTCGATTTCCAAGCCCTCGCCGGAAGGGGTGGGTACATGTTTCGTGCTGGCCGTATGCAGCGATGATATGGACGCAATGCCGGGTGATGAACGTCCGTACCTATTGCTCGATTGCAACCGGCGTATCTTTGATGAAAGCGACGATCAGCGCGAGGATATAGAACTCCTCAAAGCCGAGATAGATCAGATGCAGCGCACCGAGGTTCAGGCATTTCAGGATGCCCTGCTGATACGCAACAGCGAAAATCAACACCTTAATAGTGAAAACCAGCGCCTTAAGGCCGAGATCCGAAGGCTCGAGAACAGAAACGCGAACCTGGAGCAGCATATCCGCAATATAGAAAGCTCCCATACCTGGCAGGCGCTCCGCCTCTACCGTGGACTGAGAGCTAGGCTCGGCGCGCGGAAGCAAGGCTGAACTCAGGGAAGGGGATCATACAGGTGGCAAGAGAACTGCCCAGGCGGCCCTTTCAAGACACGAGACGCTCCTATGTGGAGAGTTTGTATCCTGCCTACGTCCGCAATACCCGTCTGAAGCCTGGCGAAATGCGGCGCATGCGGGAAGAAGCATACCGGTTTGGGTACGCACCCTTGATTAGCGTTGTGGTCCCGGTCTATGACCCAGAGCAACGATGGCTGGAGCTGGCGTTGGACTCCGTCCTGCGGCAGATCTATCCGCGTTGGGAGCTGTGCGTTTGCAACGACGGGTCCACAAAAGAACATGTCCGTGAGGTGCTCTCCCGCTACCAGCGGATAGATGGTCGGGTAAAGGTCAAGCACATGGAGAGAAACAGCGGGATCTCCGCCGCCTCCAACGCGGCCCTATCCATGGCCACAGGCGAATTCGTGGCGCTGCTGGATCACGACGACGAGCTTGCGCCTGACGCGCTCTTCGAGGTGGTTAAGCTCTTGCAAGAGCACCCGGATGCCGATTTCATCTACACCGACGAGGACAAGATAAACGAGCATGGTGCCCGCTCACAACCCCATTTCAAACCTGGCTGGTCGCCGGACTTGCTCCTCTGCCACAATTACATAACCCACCTCAGCGTCTTCCGGAAAGGCTTGCTGGACGACATCGGCGGCTTCCGTGAAGGGACAGAAGGGTCTCAGGACTATGACCTGATCCTGCGCTTTACCGAAAAGACCAGCAAGATACATCACATCCCGAAGATCTTGTACCACTGGAGGATGATCGAAGGTTCCACCGCTCTCGCGTCAGAAGGCAAACCATATACACATGAGCGCAGCCGCAAGGTCCTAACGGACGCGCTAAAGCGCCGGGACATCGAAGGAACGGTAGAAGACGGGCCTTCTCCCAATCTGTTCCGCGTGAAGCGAAGCATCAAGGGCGAACCTCTAGTGAGCATCATAATCCCGACGCGGGACAATGTCTCAATGCTGAAGCGGTGCGTCGAGAGCATCGAGAAGAAAACCACCTACCCCAGATATGAGATCTTAATAGTAGATAACGACAGTACGGACAAAAAAACGCTCGAATACCTCTCCTCAACGCCGCACCGAGTCCTCACCTTCAAGGAGGAGTTCAACCACTCGAGAATCAACAACTTCGCCGTCTCCCACGCGAGAGGCGAATACGTCCTGCTCCTCAACGACGACACCGAGGTCATCTCCGGAGAGTGGGTCGAGGCTATGCTCGAGCATGCCCAGCGTCCGGAGGTCGGCGCGGTGGGAGCCAAGCTGCTCTACCCCAGTGGTCACATCCAGCATGCAGGGGTTGTTACGGGCGTAGGTGGTGGCGTGAACCCAGGTGTAGCTGCACATTCGTATTCTCATTATCCTGCAGATTATCCCGGTCTTGCAGGTGCTCTAAACACCCTCCGGAATTACAACGCCGTGACCGCCGCCTGCGTAATGCTCCGAAAGTCAGTATATGAAGAGGTTGGCGGTTTTGATGAGAAGAACCTGCCGGTAACGTTCAACGATGTAGATCTCTGTATGAAAATTCGGGACAAAGGCTACCTCATCGTCTACACCCCGTATGCGGTACTGCGGCACTACGAGTCGGCGAGCAGAGGATACGATGCAGGTAGCATAACTACTGCAAAGGCAGTGTTATATATGCGAGAGCGTTGGGGTGATGAGCTAGACGATGATCCCTATTACAATCCAAATTTCTCTAGAGGAATTGGGGATCACAATCTCCGAGCCGATCTGCTGAGACCCCGGCTTCTGGCAGCGCGCAGTATGAAATTGGGTTCTGAAGAGACCAGTTCCATAGCGTCATACATACACCCTTTACTAGGCAACAGAGAAGAGCATCGCAGACATGTGGAACAACATGTGGAACATTATCGGAGGAATATTCGAAGCTCCACAAAGACTACTCTTCTACCTTCTGATAAAGCTAAAAAGGAACCTTTGTCGTTTTCAAGGACCGCAGGGGATGAAACTAGCAAGATAGCCAACGTCATACGTCCTGATCAATTTATCTGGATGTTTGGTGCTCCCAGAACCGGAAGCACCTGGCTGAGCAGAATAATGGGAGAGTTGGCTAACCAGCAAATATGGTTCGAACCTCTGGTCGGACTACTTTTTGGGTCATTCTTATACCATCGCTTGCGCGGCAATGAACAGGATCCCAAAAGAGCAAACATGATAATGGGCGAACCGCACCGCGAGGTATGGCTCAAATCCATAAGCAACTTTGTGCTCGACGGGGCCAGAGCCAGATACCCGAACCTGAGAGAAAATCAATACCTAGTCGTCAAGGAGCCCAACGGCTCCGAGGGAGCGCCGCTGATCATGGCGGCGATGCCCGAGAGCCGGCTGATTTTCCTGATACGCGACAGCCGGGATGCGGTCGCCTCGCGGCTGGACGCGAACAAGAAGGGCAACTGGGGAGAGCAGAGGGGTGTAAACATTAACTGGGAGTACGACACCCCCGAGAAGCTTAATAAATACACGAGAGAGGCCGCTGCTCAGTACTCGGAGCTGATGTCGCTGGTCCAGGAGGCGTATGATCAGCACCCCGGCCCCAAGGCGCTTGTCCGATACGAAGATCTGAGGAATAAACCTTTGGCTACGCTCAAGGACATGTACCGTTCTCTGAAGGTGGAGATAGACGAGACCCAGCTCAAGGCTGCAATCAGGAAGCATAGCTGGGAACGGATACCAGAGAAAGAAAAAGGCGCTGGAAAATTCTATCGTAAGGGGCAGCCTGGTGGCTGGAAGGAAGATCTCTCCAGAGAGCAAATCAAGATAATCGAAGAGGAAACTGGTTGGTTTCTCTCAAGATATGGATACGAGTTGACTGTTTCAAGTATAGAACGGCATATTTAAGCCAGAGCCACAAGATCATTATATAGAGCTGAGGCGATATGGTTGCGTTTATAAAATTAGTGAGCCGCTAGAAAGAAGACCTACCCTCTTTCAAGAGATGGTCGGCACTTGAAGGTCTGGCCCTATTTTCAAATAGGGGAAAGAAATCAAATAGGCCTCTTGAGGAGTTCGTGCAAGGGTTCTGCTCAAAGCCTCTAGCCTGAATTATTCATGAGCGAGTTCCGGGTCTGCTGAGGAGAGCACGTGCCAGAGGCGTTGGCCCGGGTGCCCCGAGGCC
>JADDKG010000190.1 GCA_020253895.1 Rubrobacter sp. | reverse complement strand
CTCGGCGTACTTGTTGGTCATCACCGACCCCTGGGCAGCCAGCACCGCGGGGGAGGCGAAGTTCTCGCTGGCGATAAGCTCTATCGTGGTCCGCTGGCGCTCGAGCTCCCCGTCGAGGGCCTCCTGAACCTCCGAATCTACCACCTCGGTGTAGGGTCCTATCATTCCTGCTTCTACCTCCGCTCCACGGGGGTCGGCCGGCAGACCCACCCCTCCCAGAAAACCCGACGCCCGTGCCTCCCTGCCGGACACGCGGCCTCCGCGGAGTATAAACGCTGCCCAAAAGGGCCTCAAATGCCCGGAGCCCGGGACCGCACACCAAGACCGGCCGCTAGCGGCCCTCGCCCCCCTCCGCCAGCCGCAACAGCCGCTCCTCGGTGAGATGCTCCGCCGGGCGCAGAAGCCTGACCTTCCCCCCGCTAAGGTCCACCACCGCCGAGGCCTGGCCGCCGCCGGGCTCACCCTCTACCACAACATCAACCTTCTCCCTGACCCTGGGATCTACCTCATCCAGAGCTTTAGGGTCGCGCTCCCCGGAGATGTTGGCGCTGGTGGCATAGAGGGGCCCTCCGTAGGCGTCGAGCACGTCCCGCACCCGGCCGCGGGGGACGCGCACCCCGACGGTCCCGCCGCCGGGGCGGTCGAGCACGAGGGTGAGCGGCCCGGGCCAGTAGAGGTCGGCCAGGGTCCTGGCGAGGGGCGGGACGCCTGCGGCCAGGGAGAAGGCCTCCTCGGCGGAGCGGCAGAGGAGGGCTATGGGCTTCCCGCGCTCGCGGACCTTTATCTCGTAGATCCTCTCGAGCCCGGCCTCCGAGGCTACCAGCCCGACCACGGTCTCGGTGGGGACGAGGGCGACCGCCCCCTCCCGGATCGCCTCGGCGGCCTCGCGGGGGGTGGCGAGCCTCACCGGTCTCCCCCCCACCTCAGGAGCACCGCCCGGATGTCGCCGGCGAGGTCTTTACGGGTACCGAGGGGCTCAAACCCCAATGCCTCGCCCATCTTAGAAACCTTCTCCCACTGTCCGTCTCCTACCTCCAGCACCACGTCGGCTCCCTCCTTCAGCACCGGCGGGGTCTCTTCAAAGATCCTGCGGAAGAAAGCGTACTCGTCCTCTCCGCTGTAGAGGGCCACAGGGGGGTCCCACTCCCGGACCTCGGGGGCGAGCCTCCTCTCGGCCCCCCGGACGTCCACGTAGGGAGGGTTCGAGACGAGGAGGTCCACCCCGTCTCCGGGGAGGCACAGCCCGTTCACGAGGTCCGCGAGGTGGAAAGAGACCTCTGTTCCGTTCAGGGCCGCGTTGCGGCTTGCGGCCTCAAGGGCCTTCCCCGAGACATCCGTGGCGTGGACCTCGCAGGCCGGCCTCTCCTGGGCTATGGCTATGGCGATCGCACCGGAGCCCGTCCCGATGTCCAGCACCCGGCAGGGGTAGCCGCGGGCGTCGATCCGCTCCAGGGCCGCCTCCACCACGCTCTCCGTGTCGGGGCGCGGGATCAGGGTGTCCTCGTTCAGGTAGAGCTTGAGGTTCCTAAAGTAGGCGTAGCCCAGGATGCGCTGCACCGGCTCGCGCCGGAGACGGCGCGAGATCCAGGCCCAATACCGTTCCGCGGCCTCCTGCGACAGCGGCTCCTCCAGGAGGAGGACCTCGGTCCTCGGCACCCCCAGGAGCTCGGCCATCAGGGTCTGGGAGGAGGCCTCCGGCTCCGGCACGCCCGCCTCCTTCAGCCGGCGGGCGGCTTCGCGCACCGTCTCCCGGACGCTTGTGGCTTCGGTGCGCACGCCTTCTCAGCCGGGGCTTCCGGCGGCGGAAGCGGCCAGCCGCTCTGCCCGCTCCTTGGCCGCCAGCGCCTTGGTGAACTCCTCCAGCTCGCCGCCGAGCACCGCCTCCAGGTTGTGGACGGTGAGGCCGACGCGGTGGTCCGTGATCCTCCCCTGCGGGAAGTTGTAGGTGCGGATCTTGGCGGACCTGTCCCCCGAGCCGAACTGCGCCAGCCGCATCTGCCCCTCCCTCTCCCGGCGCTCGCGCATCTCGCGCTCCAGCAGGCGGGAGCGGAGGATCCTCAGAGCCTGCTCCTTGTTCTGCAGCTGGCTCTTCTCGTTCTGGCAGGTCACCACGAGGCCGGTGGGCTTGTGGGTGATCCGGACGGCCGAGTCGGTGGTGTTCACGCTCTGCCCGCCGGGGCCGCTGGAGCGGTAGACGTCTATCTCCAGGTCGTTGGGGTTTATCTCCACCTCCACCTCCTCGGCCTCGGGCAGCACGGCGACCGTGGCGGTGGAGGTGTGGATCCGGCCCTGGCTCTCGGTCTTGGGTACCCGCTGGACCCGGTGGGTGCCGCCCTCGTGCTTGAAGACCGAGTAGGCGCCGTCGCCCTCGATCTCCACGATGATCTCCTTGTACCCCCCGACCTCCGCCGGGCTGGCGTCCAGCACCCGGTGCCTGAACCCCAGCCGGTCGGCGTAGCGGGCGTACATCTCGTAGAGGTCTCCGGCGAACAGCGCAGCCTCGTCCCCGCCAGCCCCAGCCCGGATCTCCAGGATCACGTCCTTGTCGTCGTTCGGGTCGCGGTCGATGAGCTCCGAGCGGATCTCCTCTGACAGCTTTGCGGCGCGCCTCCCCGCCTCCCGGGCCTCCTCGACGAAAAACTCCCGCTCCTCGGCGCTCTCCGCGGTGGGGATGAGCTCCCGGGCCTCCCGCTCCTCCCGGAGCGCCGCAAGAAAGCGCTCGCTCAGCTCGGCCCCGCGCCGCATCCGGGAGTGCTCCCGGGCCACCTCGGCGTAGCGCCGCTGGTCGTTGAAGATCGCCGGGTCGGAGAGCTCCTCCGTGAGCTCCCTGTAGCGCGCCACCGTCTCCTTAGCCAGCTTGACGACCTGTTCGTCCACCTCTATATCACCAGCTTGCTCGTCTCGTCCGGCCTTATCCTGGCCTCCTCCTCCATAGCGAGGACCTTCTTCAGCGAGGCCATCGCCACCTCGACCATATCGTCGGTCGGCTCCCGGGTGGTCAGCTTCTGCAGCTGGAGCCCGGGCCAGACCAGCGCCCGCACCAGCGGGTTGTCCTGGTGCCGGGCGCTCCACATGATGAACTCGAAGGCCAGCCCGGCCACCAAGGGTATCACCACCACCCGGCTGGCCACCATGTACAGCCAGCCCTCTACCCCCAGCAGGGAGAACACCAGGATGGAGAGCACCAGCACGTACAGGATAAAGCTCGTCCCGCACCGCACGTGGCTGGTGTCCAGCTTCCGGGCGTTCTCAGGGATAAGCTCCTCGCCCCGCTCGTAGACCTTTATCGCCTTGTGCTCGGCCCCGTGGTAGGCGAAGAAGCGCTTTATGTCCCGGCTGGCCGCGGTTATGACCAGCAGGTAGGCAATAAAGATGGCCACCCGGATCACACCCTCCACCAGGTTGAAGAGCACCGGGTGCTCTATCCCCCCTATCAGAGAGCCTATGCCCTTGGTCCCGAGGACCGGGGCCACCAGGAACAGCGCCAACCCCAGCCCCAGCGCGAAGAGCAGGGTCGCCGCTATCTCCTTTCTGGAGAGCTCCTCCTCCTCGCCCAGGGCTATGTTGGTGGAGATGGTCAGCGCCCGCATCCCCAGCCAGAGGGTCTCGGCGAGCGACAGGAACCCCCGGATGACCGGCAGCCGGAAGAGCCGGCTCCTGCGGGTCACCGAGCGGAACCGCTCGGCCCGCAGGTCCAGCTCCCCTTCCGGTGTCCTGACCGCCATCCCCCAGAAGTTGGGGGAGCGCATCAGGACCCCCTCCATCACCGCCTGCCCGCCGACCCTCACAGCTGCCTGTCCTGCTCGCCGGAGCGCTGCTGACGCCGCCTCCTTCGGCTCTCGAACCTCTGCACCCGACCACCGGTGTCCACGATCCGCTGCCGCCCGGTGTAGAACGGGTGGCTCGCGCTGGAAATGTCCAGCTCGACCAGCGGGTAGGTGTTGCCGTCCTCCCACTCGATGGTCTTGTTCGTCTCCACCGTGGAGCGGGTAAGGAAGGCGAAGTTGGCGCCGGCGTCCCGGAAGACCACCGGCCGGTACTCGGGGTGTATGCCCTTCTTCACCGTAAAAGACCTCCGTCTCTCAAAAGATCACCATCGGAACAGCATAGAGAGTTTACCCCGAAGAGGGCCCGGCCGCGGCCGGGCCCTCCTCGGTGAGGCTCGAGCCTTTAGCTGCGCACCCGCTGCAGCTGCCGCAGGAACTCCGCGTTGGTGCGGGTCTCCTTCAGCTTCTGGATGAGCAGCTCTATCTTGGCCGCCGTGTCCAGGGCGTTCAGGATGCTGCGCACCTGCCAGACCCTCTGGGCCTCGGCCGGCTCCATCAGCAGCTCCTCCTTGCGGGTGCCGGAGTCCTCGATGTTGATGGCCGGGTAGATCCTCCGGTTGGCCAGCTTGCGGTCCAGGTGGATCTCCATGTTGCCCGTGCCCTTGAACTCCTCGTAGATCACCTCGTCCATCCGGCTGCCGGTGTCGATGAGGGCGCTGGCCAGGATGGTGAGCGAGCCGCCGTTCTCGATGTTCCGGGCCGCCCCGAAGAACTTCTTGGGCGGGTACAGGGCGGCGGAATCGACGCCGCCGGAGAGGATCCGTCCCGAGGCCGGGGCCGCGAGGTTGTAGGCCCGGGCCAGCCGGGTGATGGAGTCGAGGAGCACAACCACGTCCTCGCCCTCCTCCACCAGCCGCTTCACCCGCTCCAGCACCAGCTCGGCCACCGCGATGTGGTTCTCGGCCGGCTGGTCGAAGGTGGAGGCGACCACCTCGGCCTCCCGGACGCTGCGCTCCCAGTCGGTGACCTCCTCAGGCCGCTCGTCGGCCAGCAGCACGAACAGGCGTACCTCCGGGTAGTTGGCCGCGATGGACTGGGCGATCTGCTTGAGGATGGTGGTCTTGCCCGCCTTGGGCGGGGAGACGATGAGCCCCCTCTGGCCCTTGCCGATGGGCGCCACCAGGTCTATTACCCGCGGGGCGATGTCGTTTGGCTTCCACTCCAGCCTGAGCCGCTCCATCGGGTAGAGCGGGGTCAGGTCGTCGAAGTTCGGCCGCCACCGCCCCTTCTGGGGCTCCCGGCCGTTGATGGTCTCTATCCGGACCATCGCCGGGTACTTCTCCCCGTTGCGCGCCGGCCGGATCTGCCCGACGATGTAGTCGCCGCGCCGGAGGTTGAAGCGCTTTATCTGGCTGGTGGAGATGTAGACGTCGTTCTTGCTCTGGCTGTACCCGCTGGTGCGCAGGAACCCGAAGCCGTCCGGCAGGATGTCGAGCACGCCGCTCTGGATGAGGGACTCGTCCCTCTCCTTGCCCTCCTGCTCGGCGGGGGGCTGCTCGCGCCGCTGGCGCTGCTGCTGCTCCTGGCGACGCTTCTCGACCTCCTCGGGCCGCTCCACGACCGCCGTGTCCGCCTCGCCGAAGGCGTCGGTGGGCGTCTGGGCCTCGGAGGCGGCCTGCTCGCCGCCGTTGGAGGCCGGAGCCTCGGCCACCGCCTCGGGCGAGCCCGGGTTCTCCGTGGTGCGCTGCTGCTCGGCGGCCTGCTGGGTTGCGACCTTGTAGATGAGCTCGGCCAGCTCGGCCTTGCGGTACTTGCGGTACTGCTCGATGCCGAGCTGGGAGGCGATCTGGTGCAGGTCGCTGAGCCTCTTCCGTTCCAGGGTAGCCAGTTCGGTCATTGCTGCTTCACCTCTCCTACTGCTTTCCGATACGCGCGGCGCCTAACGGAGGCCGGTCGCGCACTGTCGGGTACGTGTCAACGCTGGAATCCTTGCAGACCCGCATCGGGTTCGAGGGCATGGATGGTGTCTACAAATCTTATCATACGGGGCCGGGTGGACATCACCACGGTGTGGGTCCGCCCTCCCCCCCGGAAGTACCGCACCCCCTCGAGGGTCTCCCCGGAGGTGAGCCCGGTGGCCGCGAACACCACGTCATCGCCGCGGATGAGGTCGTCGGTGGTGAGCTTCCGCTCGGGATCCCCGAGCCCGTACTCCCGCAGCCGCTCGACCTGCGCCCGGTTCACAGGCCACATCCGGGCCTGTATCTCTCCGCCCAGGCACTTCACGACGGCGGCGGCAAGGACGCCCTCCGGGGCCCCTCCGATACCGATCACCGCGTGCACGTCGGAATCCCTGAGCCCCACGGCTATGGAGGGGGTGAGGTCTCCCTCGGGGCGCATGTGGATCCTGGCGCCGGTGCGCCGGATCTCGTCGATGAGCTCCCGGTGCCGGTCGCGGTCCAGCACGACGACGGTGATCTCGGAGGCCCTCCGGCCGAGCGCCGCGGCTATGGCCTCCACGTTCTCCGCCGCCGGCGCGTCTATGTCTATGTGTCCCCGGGCGCGCGGCCCGACGATGAGCTTGCTCATGTACATGTCCGGCGTCCTTAACATCGTCCCCTCGGGGGCGGCGGCCACGGCGGAGATGGCCCCCTGCTGCCCCTTGACGAGCAGCGAGAGCCCCTCGACGGGCTCGACCGCCAGGTCAACCCTCACCTCCCCGCTTCCGACCACATCTCCCGCCCGCAGCGTATGGGGATCCCCCTCCTTCTTCTTGAGGGGCCTGGCCCGGCCCTGCTCGTCCACGTGCTGCTCGCGCAGCAGGGCGACCCGACCACCGACCGGCATCCCCGCAAGCTCCTCCCGGAAGGTCTCCGCAGCCAGGGTGTAGGCCCTCTCGGCATCCCCGGAACCCTCCAGACGGGCGACGCGCAGCGCGACCCGCTCGGTCACGGCGGCGTAGTCGAGGGCTCTGAGCCCCACGCCCTCCACGCGTGAATCAGAAGATCCGATAAAAGATCACCCAACCTCCCATCCCCGCAAGATGCCCGCAGTTCATACGCGGTCTGCCAGCAGGGCTTTAGCCGGAATAAAAGCGGATCTGCATCACTCGGGTTGGTAAAGATTATACACCACGGCCCCCGCCGGGACCACTACCGGCGTTCCGCACGGCCTCCCGGGCCAGCCCCAGCAGGGCGCCGTCCAGCCCCTCGGCCACGGGGTCGTTGTCGCAGTAGACGACCAGCCGGCCCTCCTCGGCCCCCCGCCGGGTGACCACGTCCACGGCGGCGGCCTTTATCTCGGTGAGGTAGGCGTCCACCTCCGGCATGCCGGCGAGGTCTTCCGCAAGCCGCTTCCGGTTGGAGAGGTTGCCCGACACGGCTGCCACCTCGCACCCGTAGCTCTCCTCGAGGTGTTCGGCCAGCCGCTTTAGCACCGCAGGAGGGGCGGTGGAGACGTAGGCTACCCGCAGCCCCCGCACCTCCCGTGCGGGCCGCGGCCGGAAGACCGTCGGGATGACCGGAAGGTCCTCCCGGACCTCCCTCACCCGGCGGGTGATCTCCTGGATCTTCCCGGGACCGGCCATCGGCTCCTCGGCCATCGTGAGGATCAGGAGGTCGGAGACCAGCAGCCGGTAGGCGCCGAGGAACCCGGCGACGTACTCCGGGTCCTGGTGGGCCCCGGCCACGAGAACCCGCCGGCCCACCTCGACCGGCGGGATCGCCGCACCCGAGCCGTCGAAGACCGTGATCCCGGTATCCAGCCCGGCGGCGATCCGGGCGCCCTCCAGCACGTTGGAGACGAAGGGCTCCCCGGCCAGCCCCCCGCCGCACCGGCGGCAGCCGACGGTGGTGACCCGGCTGAGGGCGGCGGTCTCGTAGTAGTCGCTCGCCGCGTGGGCCCCGCGCTCGAGCGCCCGGAGCAGGTACCCGCTCCCCACCTCGAGCCGGTGCCCCTCGAGCACCTCGGGCTCCTGCGGCCCCCCGCGGCCCATGGAGACCACGGCGGGGTTGAAGCCCTCCCGGTCCAGGAGCCGGGCCAGGTACCCCGTAACGGCGGTCTTCCCCACCCGCTTGCCGGTTCCTATAACGGCGAGGGAGGGCTTGTCCGCAACCCTGTGAAACCTGGGAGGCCGGAGCTCGAAGTCGCTGCCGATATAGCGGGCTCCGGCGGCCAGGGCGAGCGAGGCGATCCGCATCCTCTCCCGGTAGCCGACCACCGGCTCGTCGGAGAGGTCCACGACCGCCTCCACCCGGTGCCGCCGCAGGGCCTCGCGCGCGGCGGCCACCGGGTCCTCCGCCGCCACGAGCGGCAGCCCGTAGTCCACATCCTCCCCGATCTTCTCGGTCCCGCCGAGAAAGGCCGCGGCAACTCCTTCTGCGCCGAGCTCCTCTCCGACGCGGCGCATCGCATCGAGCACCACCGGAGGGTAGTGCTCGCCGTCTATAAGAAACAGGGTGCGCAAGGGGTCAGGTGATCAGCCGGCGCTGGCGGCGGTCGCCGGGGCGGCCGTCGCCCTGGATCTCCTCGTAGTGGTAGTACTCGTGGGTCTCGGCGTTGAAGTCCACCACCAGCTCCCGCTCCCGGAAGGGGTACTTGCGGAACACCCGGACCCGCTCGTTCTCCACCTCGATGATGTTGTAGCAGGGGCGGGTGTTGCCCCGCAGCCGGGTGGTGGAGGCGGTCCCGGCGTTGACGATAAACATGTTCTCCAGCCGCCAGGCGTAGGGCACGTGCTTGTGGCCGGAGAGCACGAGGTCCACCTCGGTGTCTGCCAGAAGCTCCAGGACGTCCCCCGCGTCGAAGACGATGTTCCGCTCCCGGCCGGTGCCGGGGATCGGGATCAGGTGGTGGTGGACCACGAAGATCTTCAGCTTGTCCCCGGCAGCAGCGAAGCTCTCGTGGATAAAGCCGTAGTGCTCCCGGCCCACCCGGCCGTCGTTTAGGTCGGGCTCGGAGGAGTCCACCCCCACCATGACGGCGTCCTCGAAGTCGATCACGGAGTAGCGCTCGCCGAAGAGCCGCTCGAAGTGCACATATCCCACGTTGCGCGAGTCGTGGTTGCCCGGTATCACCATCAGGTGCTCGCACCGGAAGCGGCGGATGTACTCCGCCGCCTGCTCGTACTCCTGCCGGTAGCCGGCGTTGGTGAGGTCCCCCGAGACGACCACGGCCGTGGGCTCGAGGTCGTTTATCTCCAGGATGGAGCGCTCCAGAAGGTCCGGTATGAAGTACGGGCTCCCGCAGTGGATGTCGCTGATCTGGCAGATGGTGAGGCGTCCTTCGGTGCTCATCTTCTCCCCGGGGAAAGAGGTGACTCCGGCGCGGCCCTGAGTATAGCAGAGGCCAACCTACATCCGCTCCGGCGCCCGCACCCCGAGCAGGCCGAGCCCCGCGGCGAGGATGTTCCGGGTCGCGGCGCACAGCGCGAGCCGCCGGGCCCGCACCTCCCCGTCGTCCACGAGCACCCGGTGGACGGTGTAGAACTGGTGGAAGCGGGTGGCCACCGTCTCCAGGTACGCCGGCACGGGGTGCACCTCCCGGCGGTCAGCGGCCCCCCGGACCACCCGCGGGAAGTCTATGAGCTCCAGCGCGAGCAGCCGCTCCTCGGGGGCCAGCTCGCCGGACGGCACCGACCGCGGCGCCTCCTCGCCGGAGCGGCGGAAGATCGAGCAGATCCTGGCGTGCGCGTACTGGACGTAGTAGACGGGGTTCTCCTCGGACTGCCGGATGGCGAGGTCCAGGTCGAAGTTCATCTCGTTGCGGTGCGAGGAGCGAACGTAGAAGTAG
>JADDKG010000019.1 GCA_020253895.1 Rubrobacter sp. | reverse complement strand
TGGGGAACATGTAGTCGCCGCCACCCCGGACGATCCCCCGCGCCGCGCGCAGGTGAAAGTCGTACAGCGGCGTCCTTCTCTCAGCCACGGATGCCTCCTTCCCGGCCCTGACGGCCTCTCAGCCAGAAACCATTGTACCCTCGCTCGCCACCATCCACCTCAAAACAGCCACACGACGTTACCGGAAGGATCCAGGTCTATGTTTTGTGCAGCAGGGTTTGAGGGAAGCCCCGGCATGGTGCGCATCTGCCCGCAGATGGGGTAGATGAACCCAGCCCCAACAGAGGCCCTCACCTCCCTCACCGGTAGCTTCCACCCCCTCGGCGCCCCTTTGAGAGCAGGATCTGAGGAGATGGAGAGGTGGGTTTTGGCTATGCACACAGGAAGCCTCCCAAAGCCAGCCCTCTCATAGCTCTCTAGCTGCCTTGAAGCTTCCTGGTCGTACTCAACCCCTTCTGCCCCATAGACCTCCTTGGCTATGGTCTCTATCTTCTGCTTTAAAGAGGCCTCTAGCGGATAGGAGGTAGTAGCGTGTGATTATCTCGTACCTCCCGCCGGATAAACAGGAGTGCAAAGCACATCGGCTACCGTCCAAATGAAGCCGGTGAGTTCCGCGGCCATCGCCGGTGTGCGCTGCTCGTAACGTCTTCCGCCCTCCAGGCTACTCAACAATGGCCTCCTCAGTCCTCTTTGTGGGCGGCAGAAGTTGTAGACGACCGTTGAGAACCATCCCAGAGCCTCTCTACTTTCCTCTTTCCTGGCGAAGGCCAGGCTCTTTCTCACCAGATAGGCGTTCATCCTCCTCGAAGTGCCATTTTGGCGCTCGATGGCCGAGAGATTGGGCTTTTCGTAGCCCAGCTTCTCCAACTCGGAGTTCACTCTCTTCCAACTGCCATGTGCCGCCTGGCTGATCACTTCCACAACCCTTCCACCCTGGCGACGCTTGATGAGTTGCAGGTGAGCAAGCGTTCTAGGAATGCGATGCCTGAGCTTTGGAAAGCGGCCTCTTTCTCCCTTGCGCGCCGGACGATAGGGCTCTCCGAAGATGGAAGGGAAGAGGCTCTCGTAGCTTTTGTGTCCATCACTCATCACGAGGAGGTCCCGCGGGTTCTTGAGCCTCTGCTTGGTGGAGTCCATCAACTCCTTGATCAGTGAGGCGTCCCTCTCTCCCGTTACAAAGCTGATCAGGAGGCGACTTTCGGGATCGATGGCGGTAGCTTCCCAATAGGGCTCCTTCTTGCTGCTTACGTACCCCCAACGTTCGTCCATCTCTACCGAGGTGCTCTCGAGTTCCCTGACCCGTTCATCGTGGAAGTTTTTGGCGTGGCCTCCGAGGTTCCTTCTCAACCTCCTTACCGCCTCGGCACTCACCCCGACCAAACGGGAGGTCCCTTTCGTCGAAACTCCCTCCGAGAGATGCTCGGCCACCGAGATGGCCTTCTTCTCCTCGATCTTGGAGTTGAAAAGCGCCGTTCCCTTGCGCTCTGAGAATTCGCGCGCGCAAGCGCTGCAACGCAAGTAGCGGATCCGATCCTTGCCGTAGACCTTACGCACGGTGAGGTTTCCCGCTCCCTTCCTTGAGTAAAGTTGGCAATCTTCGTGGGGGCAAGCTAGAGTCTCTATCCGGGGTCTGTGCTGTGCTTTTTCCATGAGGCGCACTTTGCGCCAACAGCAGGCCCCTTTCCCATCGGGTCTGAGATAATCTCACCGTACTACCCGGATAGAGAAAGCGGAAGGAAGAAGAAGAGCGCTTTTTCTCCTCTTCCTGTATTGTCTCCTCTAAGGCCTCCGCAAGGGAGATGGCCCCTTTTCCTCCCTTTGCAAAGTGGTTGCAAACAGCAGCCCTTGCCCCCATCTGCTTTGCCACCTCCTCTATTGCCCGGTGCTCTGAGGGGTGGTCTGTGGGAAAGGCGTTTATGGCCACAACGGCGGGTATCCCGTGAAGCTTTATGTTCTCAAGCTGCTTTTTGAGGTTTGAGGCCCCGGCATGGACATCGTCTGGGTTCTCTTTGAGAAGCCCTTCCGGAAGGGGCTTTCCCGCCGCCACCTCGTAGCGGCCAGAGTGGACCTTTAGCGCCCGCACCGTGGCCACAACAACCGCCGCATCGGGCCTAAGACCTGAGATGCGGCACTTTATGTTGAAGAAGCGCTCTGCCCCCATGTCGGCCCCAAAGCCGGCCTCGGTTATGAGGTAGTCGCCCGAGCGGATGCCTATGAGGTCGGCAACCACAGAGGAGTTGCCGGTGGCTATGTTGCCAAAGGGCCCTGCATGCACCAGAGCCGGGGTCCCCTCAAGGGTCTGCATGAGGTTGGGCTTTATGGCCTCCTTGAGGATCACCGCCATCGCCCCCGCAGCCTTAAGATCCTCCGCGCTAACAGGCTCCCCCGCCCCGTTTGTCCCAACCACTATGCGCCCAACACGCTCCCTCAGATCCCTAAGCGAAGTGCAAAGCGCAAGGATGGCCATCACCTCAGAGGCCGCCGTTATGTCAAAGCCCGACTGGCGCGGAACCCCATCCACCCTACCGCCAAGCCCTATGACGATGTTGCGCAGGGCACGGTCGTTTACGTCCACCACCCTCCTCCAAGTGATGGAGTGGGGGTCAAGGCCAAGCTCGTTGCCGTGGTAGAGGTGGTTGTCTATGATCGCGCTCAGCATGTTGTGGGCCTCTGTTACGGCGTGAAGATCCCCGCTTAGGTGCAAATTGAGCCGCTCCATGGGCACAACCTGCGAGTACCCTCCCCCAGCAGCCCCGCCCTTTATCCCAAAGGCAGGGCCCATGGAGGCCTGCCTTATGGCTATTGTGGCCCTCTTGCCAAGCTGACCAAAGGCCTGCCCAAGCCCCACCGTGGTCGTGGTCTTGCCCTCCCCAAGAGGCGTTGGGGTTATGGCAGAGACAAGAACGTACCTTGCCTTTGGATGCCCCTTTCTCTCAAGCTCCTCTATCGCCTCAAGCTTTAGCTTCGCCACCCCCTCCCCGTAGGGCTCTATGAGCCTCCCTTCCTCTATGCCCATAGAGCGGGCAACCTCCTCTATGGGCAGCAGGGTGGCCCTGCGCGCTATCTCTATGTTCGATGGTATCTCCCTCGTCATCCCAGAAGAAGCCCCGCCCATCCGTATCCCACTGTCCTATTTAAAAAAGAAGCCTCTGCCCTTTCTCTCTTTCTTAGCCTTCCCTACCGCCGGGCCCTGTGCCTCCCAACCCACCTCACAGCCTTCCCAAGATCGTTGAAGGTGTAGATGTGTAGCCCCCCTACAACATCGTAGTCCTCCCCCTCCCCGCTCTTCTTCTCTTCTAGCCGCCTCCCAAGCTCCTCAAGCAGGGCATCAGGGTCGTAGGAGAAGGTGCTCGGCATAAGCAGCCTCAAAAGCCACCCCCGCTGCTTCCTCAAAAACCTCGCCGACTCCCCTATGCCTATCCTCGCCGCTATGCGGGCAAGCTTTGCGGGATCCACCGGCCCGGCAACCCCCACCACAACAGGAAGGCTCACCCCAAGCCCCCTTATCCTCTCTATCCACCCCACTATCCTGCTCGCATCAAAGCAGATCTGGCTAACCACATAGCTCGCATAGAAAGCCTTCTTGATCAGCGCCTCAAGCAGAGCCTCCTCCCCTATGGAAGGATGCCCCTCAGGGTAGCCGGCTATCCCAACCCTCTCAAAGGGCCTCCCAAGCTCCTCAAGAGCCTCAAGGAGCCCAAGGGCCTCATGAAACTCCCCAACAGGCTCCCTGGCATCCCCCCCAACCACAAACACCTCCTCAACCCCACACCCCTTGAGCCTCCCCACCACCTCCCTAAGGTGCTCTTTGCTCTCTATGAGCCTCGCAGAGAGGTGGGGGACAAGAAGCCCTCCCGGATATCCCCCATCATGGAGCCTCTCAAGCAGCGAGATGGTGGGCTCTATGCCCCTTGTTGGGGAGGCGGTGATGGTGAGGGTGGCCCCTTTGCCCGCCTCCTTGCCCGCCCACCTGTGCACCTCCTCCTCTATCCCAGATAACGGGATGATCTCGTAGCGCGGATGCCGCAAGAGCGCACCGATCTCCTGCTCCAGACCCGCGCGACCACGCTCCGACCTACCACCCATAAACCAGATTCCCCGAAGAAATCGCCGGCAAGGGCCCCTCCTCGTCCGAATCGCTCCCCGTCCGGCCCACCGGACGGAACTTCTCCTCCATGAAAGTCTAACTTATCCTCGACAAAATTGTCAACAAAATTGACGACGCAGACGGTGCAAAGCGTTCGGGCTACGGGTCCGGGGAGCACCCTACCTGCTCCAGGGGCTCTCCGGGGCTATCCTCGCCTCAGCCGCCGGGCTTCTCTTCCCCCGGGATCTCGGAGAGGGCGCGGCGGGCCACGGCGAAGGCGGAGTTGGCGGCGGGAACGCCGCAGTAGATGGCGCTGTGCAGGATGACCTCCTTTATCTCGTCGGGGGTGAGCCCGATCCTGAGGGCGGCCCGGACGTGCATCTCGAGCTCGTCCAGCCTCCCCAGGGCGATAAGGGCGGTCATGGTCATGCAGCTGCGGACCTTCCGGTCGAGGCCGGGGCGGGTCCAGATCTCACCCCACGCGTACCGGGTGATGAAGTCCTGGAAGTCCGAGGTGAACCCCGTCGCCGAGGCCAGCGCCCGGTCCACGTGCTCGTCGCCGAGCACCTCCCTCCGGACCTTGAGGCCCTTCTCGTATGCCGGGTCGCTCAAGATCCCCTCCTCTCCAGCACCGGGGAGAGGTGCTCGAGCAGGGCCTCGGTGAACGCCTCGGGCTGCTCGATGTTGGCGAGATGCGCCGCGTCTTCTATGACCACCATGCGGGCATCCGGTATCGCCTCGCGGAGGCTCTCGCCGTACTCCGGAGGGGTTGCTGGGTCATCGGCGGCGGAGATCACCAGGGTGGCGGCCCGGATCCTGCCCAGCCGGTCCCGCAGGTCCATCTCCCTTATGGCCTCGCAGCATCCGGCGTACCCCTCGGGGGGCGTCTCGCGCAGCATGCGCTTCGCCCGCTCCACCACCTCCGGCCGCCTCTCGCGGAACGCCGGGGTGAACCAGCGCTCGACCACGCCCTCAACCAGCGCGTCCATGCCCTCGCTCCGGGCCACCTGCGCCCGCTCGTCCCACAGCTCCCTGGGGCCGAGCACGGCCGCGGTGCAACAGAGCACGAGGCGCTCCACCCGCTCCGGCACCTCGCTGGCGAGCCACATCCCCACCATCCCCCCGAGCGAGAGGCCGCAGAAGGAGAAGCGCTCCACCCCCAGCCGGTCGAGCGTGGCGAGAACGTCGCGGCCCAGCTCCGCGATGGAGTACGGCCCGGGAGGTACGGGCGAGCCGCCGTGCCCCCGGTGGTCGTAGCGTACGAGCCTGAAGCGCTCCCTGAGAGCGGGCGCCTGCGGGTCCCACATCCTGTGGGTCGTCCCCAGCGAGCTGGAGAGCACCAGCACCGGGGCGTCCTCCTCGGGTCCCTCGATCACGTGATGAAGCTCTACCGTCACTCTTATCCCTCCCTCCGGTACTTCTCCAGCGCCCGGTCCACGAACTCCCCGGCCGCACCCAGGTAGCGGGCCGGGTCCAGGGCGGCATCTATCTCCTCCTCCGGGAGAACCTCGCGCAGCCCGGGCTCGGCGAGCAGCTCCTCCCGCAACGACCCTCCCCCCTCCACGACCCTCCGGCAGGCGGCCTCGACCATCTCGTGGGCCTTGAGGCGCCCCAGATGCGCGGCGGCCAGGGTGGTTACGTTCTCAGCCAGGATCAACCCCTCCGTGATCCCGAGGTTCTCCTGCATCCTGGCGGGGTCGACCTCCAGTCCCTCCAGCGCCTCGCGCACCGCGGCGGCGGCCCCGCCGGTCAGGGCCAGGGATTCGGAGAGGGCCTCCCACTCGGAGTGCCAGGCCCCGGCAGCCCGCTCGTGCTCCTGGGCCAGGGCACCGTAGAGGGTGCGGGCGTGGTCCTGCACACGCCGGGCGGCGGCGGAGGCGATGACCGAGAGGATGGGGTTCCGCTTGTGCGGCAGGGTTGAGGAGCCGCCGCGCCCGCCGCCGGAGGGCTCCGCGACCTCCCCCACCTCCGTCTGGGCCATGAGGATGATGTCGAGCGCCACCTTGTGCAGGGTACCCGCGGCGAGCGCGAGCGCCCCGCCGAGCTCCGCGATCCTGAACCTCGCCGTGTGCCAGGGGAGCTCGGGCTCGGGGAGCCCGAGCTCCCGGGCGTACTCCCGCAGCACCTCCGGCCCCTTCTCCCCCAGGGAGGCGAGCGTCCCCGCCGCCCCGCCGAGCTGGGCCGCGAGGCCCCTCTCCCTCGCCTCCCGCAGCCTGCGGCGGGCCTCCAGGGTTGCCACGAGCCACCCGGCGGCCTTGAGGCCGAAGGTCGTGGGGAGGGCCTGCTGCAGGAGGGTCCTCGCGGGCATGAGGGTGCCGCGGTGCTCCTCGGCGAGCCGGACGCAGGCGGCGCACAGCGCGTCGAGCTCGGAGAGGATCAGGGCGAGGGCCTCCCGGCAGACCAGCATGGCGGCGGTGTCGGTGATGTCCTGGCTGGTCGCGCCCTTGTGGACGTGGCGGGCGGCCTCTTCGGGGACCTCCGCGGTCAGGGCCTACACCAGCGCGGGGACCGGGTTGCCCGCCGCCCGGCCGCGCCGGCCGAGCTCCTCCGGGTCGGGGTCCATCTGTCGGCAGCGGCGGGAGATCTCCCCGGCGGCCTCCTCGGGGATCAGACCCACCCGCGCCTCCGCCCGGGCGAGCGCGGCCTCCGCCTCCAGCATCGCCCGCACCCAGGCCCTCCCCGAGACCACCTCCCGGAAGCGGCCGGGTACGAAGATCGGACCGAAGAGTTCCCCGCTCATGCGGAGAGCTTGAAGAAGGCGGTCTGGCCCTCGCCCTGCAGGCGTATGTCGAAGCGGTAGAGGCTTCCGGCCTCTTTGCGGGCGATCAGGGTGCTCCTCACCCGCTCGTTCCCTATGGAGCGCAGCACGGGGTCCTGCCCGTTGGCCTCCTCCTCGTCTTCGAAGTAGATGCGGGTTATGAGGTGCTTCAGGAGCCCCCGGGCGAAGACCGCGACCATCACGTGCGGCGCCTGGGTGGTCCCTCCGGGGCCGGGCACGGGACCGGGCTTGAGGGTGACGAACGAGAAACGCCCCTCCTCCTCGGTGCCCGAGCGGCCGAAGCCGTGGAAGCCCTCCTCGAGGGGGAGCTCCTCGCGGCCGTCGGCCGGGTGGTCGTAGCGGCCTGAAGGGGCAGCCTGCCAGATCTCTACGAGCCCGTCCGTCACCGGTTCCCCCGCACCGTCGTAGAGGGTCCCCTCTATCCGTATGGCCTGCGGGTGGTCGGGAGAGACGAGCTTCGACCAGTCCTCCCGCAGGAGCCCCAGGCTCAGGTAGGGACCGACCGTCTGGGAGGGGGTGAGCCGGAGACCTTCCTTACTCCCCATCATGCGTGCGGCCTCTCGAACGGGGTGGCGTCCCGGCCCTCGAGCACGATGTCGAAGCGGAAGCCCAGGGCCTCCTCCGGGATGGTCGCCTCCAGGTCGAAGGAGGAGATCATGCGCTCCCGTGCCTTCTCGTCGCGCACGGAGTTGAAGATCGGGTCCTGGAAGAAGAGCGGGTCGCCGGGGAAGTACATCTGGGTAACCAGCCGGCTCCTGAAGGCCCTCCCGAACAGGGAGAAGTGGATGTGGGCCGGACGCCAGGCGTTGTAGTGGTTCTGCCAGGGGTAGGCCCCGGGCTTTATGGTGACAAAGCGGTAGTAGCCGTCGTCGTCGGTGAGGGTCCTCCCCGCCCCGCTGAAGTTGGGGTCTATGGGGGCGGGGTGCTGGTCCACCTTGTGCCGGTAGCGCCCGGCGGCGTTGGCCTGCCAGATCTCCACCAGCGTGTTTCTGACCGGCCGGCCGTCGCCGTCGAGCACCCGGCCGTGCACGATGATCTTCTGCCCCTGCGGCTCGCCCTCGTGCTGGCGGGTGAGGTCGTTGTCGAGCTCGCCCGGCTTGTGGTGGCCGTAGACCGGCCCGGTGATGTCCGAGAGGGTCTTGGGCAGGATGATCAGGGGCTCTTTGGGCGCCCTGAGCCGCGTCCCGACGTAGTCGGGGTAGAGGTAGGGCGGCTGCTCGAGCTCGTCCTCCTGCGGGACGAGGATTTCCCGCTGCTGCTCCTGTGCTGGTCCGTGCTGCTGCACCCCTCCGGCCTCCTCTCAGTCCACCTTCTCGACGACCATGGCGATGCCCTGCCCCACCCCTATGCACATGGTGGCAAGCCCGAAGCGCACCTCTTCTCTGCGCCTCATCTCGTGCACGAGGGTGGTGAGGATCCTGGCCCCCGAGCACCCGAGGGGGTGCCCCAGGGCTATGGCTCCCCCGTTGGGGTTGAGCCTCTCGTCCTCGGGGTCCATCCCCCACTCGTAGAGCACCGCCAGGACCTGGGCTGCGAACGCCTCGTTGAGCTCGATGAGCCCCACTTCGTCCATCCCGATGCCGGCCCGATCCAACGCCTTCTTCGTCGCCGGTACGGGCCCTATGCCCATCACCCGGGGCGGCACCCCGGCAACCCCTATGCTCCTTATCCTCGCCAGGGGCTCGAGCCCGTGGGCCCTCGCGTACTCC